>NZ_VIKX01000223.1 GCF_009711935.1 Dolichospermum sp. UHCC 0259
CCTACTTCTACCTACCCTATAAACTCTCGAAAGTGGGGGGAGAGTGAAAAACTACCATGGGGAGTTAGATGAGAATGAACAACTTCACCATCACGAAACCAAACAATCCGTTTAGTTTGTCGCGCAACTTCTGATTCATGGGTGACGATAACAACAGTAATACCACTGCTATTAAGTTCACTAAACAAGTCTAATACTTCTTGGGTGGTATGAGAATCAAGTGCGCCGGTGGGTTCGTCTGCGAGGAGAACAACGGGATTGTTGACAATAGCACGAGCGATCGCTACTCTTTGTTGTTGTCCCCCTGATAATTGGGTAGGTTTGTTATTGAGGCGTTTTTCTAAGCCAACTTTGATTAATGCGGATGTCGCCCGATCTTTTCTTTCCCCAGGTTTAACACCAGCATACACCATTGGCAGCATGACATTTTCTAAAGCTGTTAATTGATTTAATAAATGGAATTGTTGAAAGACAAAACCGAGTTTTTTATTGCGAATATGCGCCAATTCGGTATCATTCATTTGCGCGACATTCAAATTATCTAAATAATAATTTCCGCTACTGGGACGATCTAAACAACCGATAATATTCATGGCTGTAGATTTACCCGAACCTGAAGGTCCCATAATTGAACAATATTCACCCTGTTTAATCACCAAATTCACATTATTCAGTGCCTTAACTTCTATTTCCCCAATTCCATAAACTTTGAAAATATCCTCTAATCGAATAATTGCTAATTCTGGTGCAGCATCGGGAATATTCGCATCATTAAAAGTTAAAGTATTAGCCATAAAAATTTATCCTGTTGTGTGATTAAGATCCCCGACTTCTTATTGTATCTTAGAGGTTGTTTGAAAAGTTTTAAATTGTGATTTTAGGCACTTACAGATCCCCCCTAACCCCCCTTAACAAGGGGGGAACTAGAGTCAAAGTCCCCTTTCTCAAGGGGGATTTAGGGGGATCTAAATGGAAATTACCAATTATGCCGTTCTCAGCGCTACCATTGGATCAAGTTGAGCCGCACGACGGGCAGGAACGACACCAAAAAATAAACCAATCCCACCAGAAACACTAGCAGCTAAGATGACTGCACTTGGTGAAATTGCCGCTTCTAAAGGGGTAAGGATACTTACTAAAATGATGCTACCACCACCTAAAGCAATGCCGATTAAACCGCCGACTACAGATAAAATCACGGCCTCAATAATGAATTGTAAAAGGATGTCTTGTTGAGTTGCACCAATAGCTTTACGCAGTCCAATTTCTTGGGTACGTTCGCTGACAGAAACTAGCATTATATTCATAATACCAATACCACCCACAAATAAGGAAATACTAGCGATCGCAGCTAACATTAGTGTCAATCCGCTGGTAATTGTATTGATAATTTCCAAGATATTTTTTTGGCTTTGAATAGTAAAATCATCTTCACGGACAATTTTGTGCCGACGACGGAGTAAGTTTGTTATTTGAAATTCTGCGGCGGAGATGCTATTTTCATCTTGAGCCGATACAGAAATTAAAGAAACATTAATACCAAAGGGGGATGTTCTGCCCACCAACCGACTAAACATGGTATTAATAGGAATAAAAACCGCATCATCACTGTTACTTCCAAAGGAAGAACCTTTAGCTACTGTTAAACCAATCACCTCAAAAGTAGTATTTTGAATGCGGATTTTTTGACCAATAGGATTTTGATTATCAAAGAGTTTGTTGGCTAAATCTGGAGCTAATACTGCTACTCTTTTATTCCGTTTAAGATCAAAGTCATTAAAAAACCTACCTTCTTTAATTTCAAAACTACGAACTGTTGTATAATTAGCAGTAGTACCTATTACTGTACTAGTTGTACTTTTACTTCTATAGGTGATTGTGCTTCTGTTATTAATTTCTGGGGCAACTTCTTTAACGGCACGGACTTGTTTAGCGATCGCATTCGCATCTTGTAAAACTAAAGTTCTGGGCATTGTTGTCACCCTTCCCCGACTTCCTGGACTCCCAGGCACAATAAATAGAGTATTTGGGCCTAATGATGCAAATTGATTATTCGCCAATGTTTGTGCGCCTTCACCAATCCCAATCATGGCAATTACTGAAGCATTACCAATAATAATTCCTAACATGGTTAAACTACTTCGCAACTTATTAGCTAATAAGGTAGTAGTTGCCATTTTCACACTTTCTAGAATGTCCATATTTTGTGTTTATTTGTGATTTTATTCTTCCGGTTCTTTATTTCCTTTACCCTTGGTTTTAGGTAGATCAATAAATATGCGATCGCCTGCTTTAAGCCCTTCTAAAACCTGAACTTGGTTATCAATATTTGCGCCAATTGTGACTAACTTAAACTGGGGTTTATTTTTATCACCCAATAACCACACACCAGTTTTTCCCTTTTGAGTAACTATTAACTCTTGGGGTATTAACAGCGCATTTTGGATATTATTACCAATAAATGTAACTTCACTGACATTCATTCCCGAACGCAGTTTATCTGCTCCCGTATCAATAGCCACCCGCACTTGAAAAGATGTCACATTTTGATCAACTACCGCTTCAGGTGCAATCAATCTAACTCGTCCCTGAAAAACTTCATCAGGATAGGCATCAATGGCAATTTCCACTTTTTGTCCCTGTTTAATTTGGGGAATATCCACTTCAGGAACTTTAGCCAGCACTTCTAAACCTCTAGCTACAGCAACTATAGAAGTAGATGTCGCCGAAGCATCACTAGAAGCAGAAATGGCCGGACTCACATAAGCTCCTACTGTCGCATATCTTTGAGTCACAATTCCCGAAAAAGGAGCGCGAATAATGGTATCTTCTTGTTGAACTTGTTGTTGTTTTAATTGAGCCTCAGCACTAGCGACTGCTGCTTTTAATCTGGCAATTTCTTGGGGACGATCACCATTTTCTAATTTTCGTAATCCTTCTTTTTCCTGATTAACTATTGCTTCTTGCTTTTGAATATCTTGGTTGCGATTGCCCACTTTTAGTAAAGATAATCGGCGTTGTGCTTCTTCTAAATTAGCCTTAGCTTTACTATTTTCACTGATATATTGTTCTAAACTATCTTGGGAAATAGCCCCATCTTTAGCTAAATTTTGATAACGTTTGACTCTCGATTGGGTAAGTACCACAGAAGCTTTTGCCGAGTCCACTTGAGCCTGTGCTTGTTGAATTTCCTGTAAACGATTCCCATCTCTAATAATTGCTAATTGAGCCTGTGCTTGCTCTACACGGGCTTTGGCTTGGGCAATTTCTTCGGGACGACTTCCAGCTTGGCTTTCTGCTAATTGTGCTTTTACTTGTTCTAAATTAGCTTTGTATTGGAGAATCCGCATTTTAATTTCCGAATTATCCATACGAGCAATTATTTGTCCTTGTTTGACAGTATCTCCCTGTTCAACATTTAAAGCTGCCAACAATCCTGGACTTTTAGGACTAATATTCACACTTTGAATCGGTTGAACTTTGCCACTAGCTGCAATGCGGACAGTTACGCTTTTTGCTTCTACAGGAACAGTTAATTTACTAACATCTGGTGGTTTATTTCTTTGCTGGATGGTTTTGATTGTAGCTGTTGTTCCCACAATTAAGACACCACTAGCGATTAAACCTATTAACCACCGCAATGGATATTTAACTTTTTTGCCGATTAAGGGAAGTTCTATGTAAAAAATCATGATGAAAAAAGGTTAGGAATAGGAGTAAGTTACAAAAAATCTTGTATAGTTGAAAATCTATGATAATTATTTAATTTATTTAATTCATCATCTGATTAGGTGAATTTTCAATTTGTGTAATTTTCTATCTCCTGCCTAGCTATACTAACATATTCCTCTTTGATTCGTGATCATGACTTATTTCCTATTTTTGAATTTAGATCCCCGATTTCTCAAAGAAGTCGGGGATCTGGTATTTTATGATTAACGTTTTTTTAATTCATTAAGTTTATAAACTAATAAACTTTGTTGTTTACTATCTTCCAATTTCTGGGCTATGGAAATAGCTTGTGTATATAAATCCTTAGCTTTGGTAAAGTTACCCATTTTTTCATAAATCTCCCCAGAGACCAGTAAATATTTTAGATCTTCTGCGGGATTGTTGATAGAATTGGTTAATGTCACCCGGTTTTCTAATAGTTTCAAAGCTAAATCATAACGACCTAATGCCGCATTGGCTGTGACTAAACCATCAATGGCTCGTAATTGATTGGGACGCTCAAAACTTTTTTTAGCTAACCGCATTGCTAAACCGTAATTACCAATAGTTTTTTGATAATCGCCCATAGCTAAATAAGCATCACCAAGATTATTTAGGGTATTAACTTCACCAATAGTATCACCAATTCGGCGGCGGAAAGTTAAGGCATATTCGCCAATTTTGACGGCTTTATTATAATCACCTGTGCGGATAGCAACTAAACTCAAATTACTTAAAGATAGCCCTTGTCCTTCCAGGTTAATTACATTACGAGCCACTACTAAAGCATCTTCCAGAGTTTCTTGGGCGGCGATATTTTCGCCTTTTTGTAAAAATAAAGTAGCTAAATTATTTAGAGCAAAAATTTGATTCTGAAAATCTTGATTATCGCGGGAAATTGCTAACTGTCGGCGAATAGCATCTTCAGCATTATTGAGATCATTTAATTGCAAATAGGCCTTAGCTAATAAATCATAAGTTAAACCTTGGGCTTTTAAATCACCTAATGAGTGATAAATTTCCAAAGCTGCTAGGGATAATTTTAGAGTTTTTTGGGGAAATCCTTGAAATAATTGCTGTCTACCTTGTCTGAGTAATTTATCAGCTACATTTCGTGATGATTTATTTGCAGGATTATTTAAAGGACGGTGAATTTGTTGGGTAATATCAATTGCTTTTACACCTGTGGTAGTTAATAAACAGGTGATTAGTACCATATAAAAAGTCAAAGATGGCAACTTTGCGAAATTGCTGATATTAATCGGATTTCCTGATAGTAAATGCCGCTGTTTCATAATATCTAACCGGGAAATTCCGGCTGTAAATAAATGGTATAAGACAAGTTTTATTTGAGCAAGCAAAGAACTAAGGAGAGGGATTTTTGCTGTGGTTCTGTGCAGTAAATGGGCGACTGTGATTATTATAGCTAAAGTTAGGACGAAATCCCATCTTCACCTAAGTAAATAGCCCGAATATCAGCCGGTAATTTATCTTCAAGCATCTGATAACCTTCTTGGAGAGAAATTGCGACTTCAGCCGGGGAAATTTGTTCTCCTTCAGCTTGCAAATAGGCAGCAATTCTGGTTTCACTCCAGTGGAAGGTTTGCGCCATTAAGACGATTAATCGTAATATTGCTGGTAGTTGATCTAATGCCTGTTCTACATAACACCATAACGGTGGGGATGTATCCTTGAGTGAATAATGAATAGCTTCTGTGGGTGGAAGCTTAATCTCGTTAATATGGAATGCGGTGATGTTAATTAACCAATTTTGTAAGGTTAAGGATTCCGTTTCTGTAGCTGCTTGATTTAAGTCCAGTCCCCCTAATTCATAATAGATATTTCGCCAGATGAGAGCAAATAAATAATCAGCTTGCACAGGCGATCGCGCCGAATGCCGAATTAAGGTGTAAACTATGGGACTATAACGGCAAAAAATCACCGTAAAATACTTGCCATAATCTGGATATCGCTGAAATAAACTCAGTAGTTCTTGATCACTGTGATGAAATAGCGACTTCACCAATGGGTGATTAGCTTCGGGAAAGTGGGGAATTTGCACAATCTCTGAACTAGATAACTGTTAAAATATACTAGGGAATGGTGATGCGATCGCTAATAATATCGGAAAGTTAGTAAGTTTGTAAAGTCAGACCATAAGACTCTTGATAAACTAGAAACAATGTTAGTCTTAATTGACAATACTCAAAGCGTCTCCTTTATTGTGATTCTGTTTGTTCATGGTTATAGAAGCTAGTTTCATAATGTTCCTGCTGAGTCCACTCACTTTCGGCTCTTTCTTACCTTCCCTGCCCTTGGATAGCCTGTTCTCCACCCAAGGGATTATGATTATGCTATTGGCAGCTTACGCTGGTGCTATGTGGATGTTCCTCAGCAGCGCACCTAAAGTTTATACTGTCATGGTATCGGATTTAGAAGTTGCCCGACAGTTATATGCAGGATTGCTAGATTTGCCAGTAGCGGAAGTCCCTTTGCACTATTATTACAACTACGAGCAAACCATTGGTGCAACAGGTATTGACCCGCTGTATATGTCCGCTAGTCCGAGTTGGTCTAATAACACCATGAATAATGGTAGTGACGGGCTGTGGTATCAACTCAAGAAAAATACTCAATTACATATTATCACTGGTGCAAGTTTAGGCAAAAAAGATCAGCATCGTCATGTTTGCTTTGATCATGATTGTCTAGAATTAATTTTAATGCGAGTAGAAGTCAGAGGCTTAAAGTTCAAAATTCGCAACCAAAAGCCTTTGAATTTTTTAGTTAAGGATTATGAAGGGCGTGTCATTGAAATGGCTGAAGTTGCTAATTAGTCATTATGGGTGTGTTGGGTTTTCCTAATGCACCCTAAATATTTTTTATTTATAAATCCTGTTTGATGTGAGTTTGATAATTACTGAATGTAAACGAACACATTAAAACTACTAAATATTACTCAGAAGATGATATTTTCTCAGAAAAAAGTCAGCGATCGCTCACAGTTGTGCAAGAGTAGAGAACAGTAATATGCTAAAAACACTGATTTAACTCAATATCTAATAATTATGCTAGGTGCGATCGCTGGTGATATCATTGGCTCTATCTACAAGTTTAACAATATCAAAACTAAGGATTTTCCTCTGTTTGATGAAAAATGTACTTTCACAGACGACACAGTGCTAACAATCGCTGTCGCCGAATTCATTCTTAATGCTGACACATTTCCCGATAATACTAAGTATATTGACCAATTTCAATATATTAGAAACTTCAAACTATACTACTCTGAATATCCAGAAGTAGGTTATGGCAATAAATTTCGAGCCTGGGCAAAATCCAACAGCACTGAACCATACAACAGTTGGGGAAACGGTTCAGCCATGCGAGTTAGTCCCATAGCATCTACATTTGATGACTTAAACACCGTATTGCAAGAAGCTCAAAGTTGTGCAGGAGTTACTCACAATCATCCCGAAGGAATTAAGGGCGCAGAAGCAACCGCAGCAGCCATATTTTTGGCGCGTACAGGCTCTAACAAAGGTAGCATTAAGTCCTATATCCAAAACTCCTTTGGTTATGATTTAAAACCCACCTTGTCCGAAATCAGACCGACTTACGAATTTAACGATTCCTGTCCAGGGTCTGTTCCCCAAGCCATTATCGCTTTTTTAGAATCTACGGATTTTGAAGATGCAATTCGCAATGCCATTTCCATTGGTGGTGATAGTGATACCATAGCTTGCATTACAGGTAGTATTGCTGAAGCCTTTTATGGTGGTGTCCCCCAAGAAATCGCCGAATGGGCATTATCAAAGTTAGATGAGCAACTTTGGCGTGTAACTGATAAGTTTATGTCACTGTATTATTCTTAAAAGGGAATAGGTAATAGGTAATAGGTAATGGGTAATAAATTTATTTTCTTGCTCCTGAGTTCTGCTGTAACTGCGCTCTTGTGACAAATCTATGGTAAAAATAAATATGCAATATAATAGTGTCATCGTCACCATAGCCACAGTTAATTTTGATAATATAGTCAGCTTCTATACTCAATTACTAGAACAAAAACCACAGAAACTCATTCCTAATGTCTATGCTGAGTTTCACATTATTGGGTTAAAGTTAGGTATTTTTAAACCCAAATCAGTAAACGAGCCAGAATTTGCTGTTAATTCCCAAAGTCCGCTCAGTTTATGTTTGGAAGTAAATAATTTAGAAACTGCCATATCTCACCTAATATCTTTAGGCTGTACCTCACAAAAAGAAATTTCTACAGCTTCTCACGGACAAGAAATTTATGCCTACGACCCCGACGGCAACCGTTTAATTTTACATCAATCTTATTAAGAGGGAACAGGTGACAGGTGACAGGTGACAGGGAACAGGGAACAGGGAACAGACAAGAGAGAGAATTAATGACCAATGACCAATGACAACTGACCAATGACAACTGACAACTGACAACTAACAAACAATAAATGTCAATCACACAAAATTACAAATTAAATCTGATTCAATGGTATCCCGGACACATTGCCAAAGCTGAGAAGAATCTCAAAGAGCAGCTAAAACGGGTTGATGTGGTTTTAGAAGTGAGAGATGCCCGTATTCCTATAACTACAAATCACCCACAAATGAATGAATGGGTGGGGACAAAAGCCAGGATATTGGTACTCAATCGGGTAGATATGATTTTGCCACAAGTGCGATCGCGCTGGATAGAGTGGTTTAAAAATCACGACGAAGTTCCCTATTTTACCAACGCCCAACATGGTCAAGGTGTCACCGCCATAGCCAAAGCCGCCCAAGCAGCAGGTATTGAACTTAACCAACGTCGCACTGATAGAGGAATGTTACCCCGTCCCGTCCGGGCTGTCGTCATTGGTTTTCCCAATGTCGGTAAATCAGCCTTAATTAACAGGTTGATAGGAAAACGAGTCGTAGAAAGTGCCGCCCGTCCCGGTGTCACCAGACAACTACGGTGGGTGAGAATTTCTGATCAATTACAATTACTAGATGCCCCTGGTGTCATTCCCGCCAGACTGGACAGCCAAGCCGCAGCCGTCAAATTAGCTATTTGTGATGATATTGGTGAAGCAGCTTATGACAATCAACTCATAGCCGCAGCATTCGTAGATATACTTAACGAACTTCAGGAAACACATTCTCATTCATTGCCACCACATCCATTACTAACCCGGTATGAGATAGATTCCATCATCTACACAGGAGAAGACTATTTACAAGTCTTAGCAGAACATCGTTATAAAGGTGATGTAGAACGCGCCGCTAGACAAATGATCACCGATTTTCGCAAAGGACTTCTAGGTAATATCTCTCTAGAATTACCACCATTTTAACTACTAATTTGTATCCGTACAATTGATATTTTCAAAATTAGCATTATTCTTCTAGTCAAAATCACTGCTTAAATGACATAATAAATCCTTGTGTGTTCGGGCGCTGGGTTAGACGAAATTGTAACGCATTTGTTGGGTTTTATGATTCAACTCAACAAAGCAAAAAATAGCGGAAGTATTGTCAATAAGATGATTTTCTTAACTCCTTATGCTTTTTTTAGTAAAAACGACTACAAATTTGTTATTTTCCTACAGCGAGTAGTATCATAAATATAATGTTAGAACTTACACAATAAATTATGGTATATCTCAGCCAATTTTTGTTGAACAACAGCAACACAAATAGCAAATAAACATCTGGTATCTACTACGTGCTGATAAATATAAACTCTATATTTATTTAATTACACTGATACTTGCGCCCTTAGCTTCGAGCCTGATATAACAGTGATGAATCAACTCACCCTCATCTTCCAGCAAGAAGGACATACCGAAACATTAGTTCCAGTAGATAAAGATGTATTTATTATCGGACGGTTGCCAGAATGTGACATGGTATTACCCTTTGGAGGAATTTCTCGCAATCATGCGCGAATCGTCAAAAGTTCTGATCATGTGTGGACTATTCAGGATTTAGGTAGTAAAAATGGTACGCAAGTTAACCAATATTTGATTACGGGTATCCAAGAATTAGCTAATAATGATGTAATTTCTTTGGGCAACATTAAATTATTAGTAAAATTCAAAAATATAAGTACAAATGGTATTACTAATAGATTTTTAAGAAAGGTTAATACTCAACCACAAAAAATTATTTTTCGGAATGTTGAGCAACTCCAACAACAATGGATAAGTGCGAATACTATTAATGGCAATAACAATAATCAAAATGAAACTATTGCTCGCCTGAAAGATTTGGTAGATATAGCTAAAAATCTTTGTGCTGCTGCATCTATTGAGGAAATTTTTTTCCAAGTACAACAAGTAGTTTTTCGTTATCTTGATAGTATTGACCGATTAGCTTTATTAGTAAAAATTGACGATTTTGGTAATTTAGAGTTAATAAATTCTGCCACTAGAAATATTTCTGAACAAGAACATTTAGCAACAGATGGTAGTTGGATTAGCCGCAGTATTTGTCAAAAAGTATTTGCAGAAAAAATTGCTGTTCAAAGTGCCGATACTCAATCAGATCAACGTTTTTCTAGCGAGAAAAGTATTTTAGTTAAAGGAATTCGTAGTGCTATGGCTGTCCCATTATGGGATGAACACAAAGTAATTGGAGTTCTCTATGCTGATGCTAGTTTGTCTTCATCTCATTGGGAAAGTGAAGGGGAAGAAGAACTCAGCTTTTTTTCAGCTTTGGCTAATATTGTAGCTTCTAGTGTGCAACGTTCGTTGTTAGTAGACAAACTCAAAAATGAAGAAGTAATTCGTCATCGTTTAGAACGATACCATTCTCCTGCTGTTGTCCAACAATTAATAGCTGTTGGTGGTTCTCCAGATGGACGTTTAGCGCCTAGAGAAAATGAAATTAGTATTTTATTTGCGGATTTGGTCGGTTTTACGGCAATTTCTGAACGATTGACACCTACAGAAATTGCTCAATTATTAAATAATTTATTTGAAGAAATGTTGAAAGAAGTGTTTTTGTATAGTGGCACGCTAGATAAATACATTGGTGACTGTATTATGGCATTTTTTGGCGCTCCTGACCCAGATCCAGGTCATGCAGATAGGGCAGTTGCATCGGCGAGGGGAATGCTAACTCGGTTAAAACATCTCAATGCTAATAATTTTTGGCAAGAACCTTTACAATTACGCATTGCTATTAACAGTGGTAAGGCTGTGGTTGGTGATGTTGGTAGTTCTCAAAGGGTAGATTATACTGCTTTAGGAACGACAATTAATTTGGCAGCTAGGATGGAAACCATTTGTTCTCCTGGTGAATGTGTAATTAGTGAAGTTACTTATAATATGCTGTCAGAAAAATCAGATTTTTTTGATATCGGGGCTTATCGTTTTAAAGGAATTGATCGTTCAATTAATCTATATCAAACTAAAATGTGTGAACTATAGGTGCTAGTACCGCAGAGCGGAAGTCAAAAGTTACTCGATTTTGGGGTTATTGATTTAATGAAAAATTATTTTTATGATTTTCTCTCTAACTCAATTTTCGTGTTAGCTTCTGTAATGAATGTGTGTAAAACTGGTAAACTACCTCAAACTATTTTTTAATGGGAGGTCAGGTTATGGCTATAGCTACCATTAATCCCACCACTGGGGAAACGCTCAAAACTTTTGAGCCACTAAAAGATCCAGAAATTCTTGCTAAGTTGGATTTAGCAGGAAAGGCTTTTGAAGGATATCGTCAGACGAGTTTTATAGAGCGATCGCACTGGTTAGAACAAGCAGCAGTCATTTTAGAGCAAGAAAAGGCAGATTTAGGGAAATTGATGACGCTGGAAATGGGTAAACCATTAAAAGCAGCGATCGCAGAAGTGGAAAAATGCGCCCTGGTTTGTCGTTATTACGCCGAAAATGCCCCCAATTTTCTGGCTGATGTCACTATTAAAACTGATGCTAGTCATAGTTTTATAAAATATCAACCTTTAGGGGTAATTCTCGCCGTCATGCCTTGGAATTTTCCATTTTGGCAGGTTTTTAGGTTTGCTGCACCGGCACTCATGGCGGGCAATGTGGGGCTACTCAAACACGCTTCCAATGTGCCACAGTGCGCCCTAGCAATAGAAAATATTATTAACCGTGCTGGCTTTCCTACAGGTGTATTTCAAACATTATTAATTGGTGCTTCCCAAGTTGCCAATTTGATGGCTGATGATCGCGTCAAAGCCGCTACTCTCACAGGTAGTGAACCAGCAGGTATATCCCTTGCGGTTGCTTCTGGAAAACAAATCAAAAAAACTGTTTTAGAATTGGGGGGCAGTGACCCATTTATTGTTTTAGAAAGTGCTGATTTAGAAACAGCAGTTAGCACCGCAGTCACAGCAAGAATGTTAAATAATGGACAGTCTTGTATTGCTGCGAAACGCTTTATTATTGCTGAATCTGTGGCTGATCAATTTGAAAAACTGTTGTTAGAAAAATTTCAAGCTTTGAAAGTTGGGAATCCAATGGCAGCAGATACAGATTTGGGACCATTGGCAACTCCTGATATTCTCCAAGAATTAGACGAACAAGTTAAAAATGCCGTAAAAAGTGGTGGTAAAGTCCTCACAGGTGGACATCCTTTAACAGAAATGCAGGGGAACTTTTATCCGCCCACAATTATCATAGATATTCCTGTAGATACACCAATTGCCCAAGCAGAATTTTTTGGACCTGTGGCATTATTATTTCGAGTTCCTGATATCAATGCGGCTATTAAATTAGCTAATGATAGTCCCTTTGGTTTGGGTGCAAGTGCATGGACAACAAATACAGAAGAACAACATCGCCTAATTCAAGAAATTGAAGCTGGTGCAGTATTTATTAACAGCATGGTTAAGTCTGATCCCCGTTTACCGTTTGGTGGCATTAAGCGTTCTGGCTACGGTAGGGAGTTAAGTATTCAAGGTTTACATGAATTTGTGAATATTAAGACTGTCTGGGTGAAATGATTGTTTTTTTGAAACGCAGATGGACGCAGATAAACGCAGATGATTTGCCGATTAAGATCCCCGACTTCTTCTTTGATCATGTTAATAAATTGTGAGGTGATGTCAGAAGTCGGGGATCTGGGTTCAACTAATTACCAATTACCAATTACCAATTACCAATTACAAAATTTATGAATACCGCAGAATTGTTAGTACAGTGTTTAGAAAACGAAGGAGTTCAATATGTTTTTGGACTTCCTGGTGAAGAAAATTTGCACGTTTTAGAAGCCTTAAAAAACTCATCCATTCAATTTATTACTACCCGTCATGAACAGGGTGCAGCCTTCATGGCTGATGTTTATGGCAGATTAACAGGAAAAGCTGGAGTATGTCTTTCTACCCTTGGACCAGGGGCAACTAATTTAATGACAGGGGTAGCAGATGCTAACTTAGATGGTGCGCCATTAGTAGCAATTACTGGACAGGTGGGAACAGATAGAATGCACATTGAATCCCATCAATATTTAGATTTAGTGGCAATGTTTGCCCCAGTTACTAAGTGGAATAAACAGATTGTCAGACCAAGTATTACACCAGAAGTTGTGAGAAAAGCCTTCAAGCGATCGCAAACCGAAAAACCCGGTGCTGTTCACATTGACTTACCAGAAAATATTGCTGCTATGCCCGTCGAAGGCAAACCTCTAAATAAAGATAATAGCGAAAAAACCTATGCTTCCTTTGCCAGCATTCGCGCTGCCGCTGGGGCAATTTCCCAAGCCGTTAATCCCATCATTTTAGTCGGAAATGGCGCAATTCGCGCTCATGCTAGTGATGCAGTCACGCAATTTGCCACCCAAATGAATATTCCCGTTGTCAATACTTTTATGGGTAAAGGAGTAATTCCCTATACTCATCCCTTAGCACTTTGGTCTGTGGGATTACAACAACGAGATTTCATTACCTGCGGCTTTGATAATACAGATTTAGTTATCGCAATTGGTTATGATTTAATTGAATTTTCTCCTAAAAAATGGAATCCTGATGGGACAATTCCTATTATTCATGTGGCAGCAACTTCTTCGGAAATTGACAGTAGTTATATTCCCAAAGTAGAAATAGTTGGCGATATTTCTGACTCCCTGAATGAGATATTAAAATTAGCAGACAGACACAATAAACCCAATCCCTATTCTATTAGCTTGCGTTCTAATATTCGGGCTGATTACGAAGAATATGCCCAAGATGATGAATTTCCCATTAAACCGCAAAAATTAATTTATGACTTGCGGCAAGTTATGGGACCAGATGATATTGTCATTTCTGATGTGGGCGCACATAAAATGTGGATTGCTAGACATTATCATTGTCATAGTCCCAATACCTGCATTATTTCTAATGGTTTCGCAGCAATGGGTATTGCTATTCCCGGTGCATTAGCCGCAAAATTAGTTTATCCAGATCGTAAAGTTGTTGCTGCCACTGGTGACGGTGGTTTTATGATGAATTGTCAAGAATTAGAAACAGCTTTGCGAGTCGGAACACCATTTGTGACTTTGATTTTTAATGATGGTGGCTATGGTTTAATTGAGTGGAAACAAGAAAATCAATTTGGTCCAGGTAACTCATCTTTTGTCCATTTTGGTAATCCTGATTTTGTCAAATTTGCTGAAAGTATGGGATTAAAAGGTTATCGAGTTGAATCCGTTGCCGATTTTATTCCCTTACTCAAAGAAGCGCTCGCGCAAGATGTCCCAGCCGTGATAGATTGTCGGGTAGATTATCGAGAAAATCGTCGTTTTACCCAAAAAGCCGGCGAATTAAATTGTCAAGTTTAAATATTGTAGGGGTGGGGTTTCCCCACCCTGAATGACTAATTTATTGATGCTGCACCTGTGCTAATCAAACGCTTTAATAAAGCGGATGACCAACCAGTTTCTTTTAACACAGCAGAAGTCGAAACATCTACATAAGACTGTTCGATAAAAGCTAAATCAATCATACAAATTCGTCCTAAAGCATCTTTCAATTCTTCTGATTTGCCCTCAGCTTTTAGCTTTTTTGCAACTTCATGAATGACTGTAGACATGGCTGGAACAATGTGCTGGGGTTGAATTCCTACCTTCACATGAACAACCCCAATTTGCCACCGTCGGTGGGCATAAACAGCACCCCAATCATCAATTCCTGTAAACATTTCCGCAAACCATTTGATGAATGTATCTGTAAGTCGCTGTATTCTGCCTTCACTAGCATTAATAATGGCATTCATTTCTGTATCACACCCCAGATAGCCATAGAAATGTTCCGCCATTTCTGCGGCAATTTCCGCACCCCAGGCAGCATTTGCTTGCAAAATAGATTTGTCTTCAGCGCTGAAACTAAATCTATTTTCCATTGTGGTCATAAATGCTAGAGTATCCATAGTCATAAGTCATCCTTAATATCAGTATTTTTTGATGTGCCTGTCTTGTAAATAGTTTTATACTATCTACCTTTAGCGTAAGTCAAAAATTTGAGAAAGTTGTGAGAATAATCATAAAATGATACATATTCTTGAGTAATTAGATCGTAGATACTCAGTACAGAAGCAATAAAGAAGGGGAAAGCTAGAATCTATGCAACAAATAGTACAGTTTTTTTATGCTGAAAGTGTTATTCATAAATAACAAGAATAACAAAATTTCTACTTCTGAAAGAAGAGAGAAACCCAAAATATTTTTGAATAATTGCTTGACAAATTTAGCAATTAATTCTATTATTAATAGAATGGGAATCTGTGCGCGCATATAGAGTCAGCTTTGGAATTAATTAAACTTTCAATGCTTAAATTTTTTCACTTTCCCCACACAAAGTAATTTATAGTTTGACTGATTTTTTCGTAACAGCAATAAATATCGTTTTGACAACTTAATAAGATTGGGGATGAATTTGGACAAGATGCTATTTTCTCAACATTCATGCAAATTTGCCAAAATCCCAATTGTTCCAACCCCTTCAACCCGAAAACCTCTAAATCTTGCCTGAGTTGTCAAGAAAGTAACTTTGGGGAAATGCTGCGAAACCGTTACCGGGTTTTGAGGTTATTAGGTGAAGGTGGATTTAGCAGAACCTACGCTGCTGAAGATGTAGATAGACTGAATGCACCTTGCGTCATTAAGCAATTTTTCCCCCAAGTTCAAGGAACTGGACAACGTGCTAAAGCAGCAGAATTTTTCAAAGAAGAAGCTTTCCGACTATACGATTTGGGAGAAAACCATGCCCAAATTCCCCGACTTTTAGCTTACTTTGAACAAGGTTCTAGTTTGTATTTAGTCCAGGAATTTATTATTGGGAAAACTCTTCTCGAAGAACTACAAAATCAAGCTTATGATGAAACCGAAGTTCGGCAACTTTTAGCTGACTTATTACCAGTTTTGGATTTTGTTCACAAACATAATGTAATTCACCGTGATATTAAACCAGAAAACATTGTGCGTCGAGATAGTGATAAAAAACCCGTATTAATTGATTTTGGAGGTGCGAAACAAGTTACCCAAACCAGTATCGCTAGACAAGCGACAGCTATTTATACCCTGGGTTATGCCCCAACAGAACAAATGGCTGGGTTTGCTTGTCAAGCAAGTGATTTATATGCTTTAGGTGTCACTTGTGTGCGGTTATTAACTCAAGATTTACCATTACAAAATGATTATGGACAACTTCAAGATCATCTTTATGATGCCATGAATGCTAAATGGTTATGGGAAGAAAGGTTACGACTCAAAGACATTACTATTAGTGATGAATTAAAGCAAATATTAAATAAATTACTCCAACATTTTGCTAGTGATAGATATCAATCAGCACTAGATGTTTTAGATGATTTGAACTTTCCTAAATCTCCCGTAGCTATCAAATTTTCTTCCTTTCCTAAACCACCATTAGCACCACCACTTCCTCAAAAAGTTTCTGTCCCCTTACCTCCCTTATACAACTTTGATTTTTATGTTATTACCGTAGATACTTCTGGCAGAGAAGTTAACCGTGATAGACGGAATACTAAATATTTCAAAGAAGAATTAGGCAGGAATACAACCTTAGAAATGGTATCAATTCCCAATGGAAATTTTATCATGGGTTCTCTAAGTTGTGAAGGTGATGATGATGAACGTCCCCAACATCAAGTTACAGTTCCACCCTTTTTCATGGGAAAATATCCTATTACTCAATTACAGTGGAGAACCATAGCCGCTTTACCGCCAATTAAACAAGAATTGCACCCTAATCCATCAAAATTTAAAGGTGCAAATTTGCCTGTTGAAAATGTTTCTTGGTATGAAGCTGTAGAATTTTGTGACAGATTGGCAATTAAAACTGGGAGAGAATATCGTTTACCTAGTGAAGCCGAATGGGAGTATGCTTGTCGGGCAGGAACTACCACATCGTTTCATTTTGGAGAAACAATTACTTCTGATTTAATTAACTGTAGTGGTAGCGATACCTATTCTATAGAACCCAAAAGTAGATTTCGGAAAGAAACAACTAATGTTGGTTATTTTGAAGTTGCGAATGCTTTTGGTTTGTATGATATGCACGGATTAGTCTGGGAATGGTGTGCAGATCCTTGGCATAATAACTATCATGGCGCACCTACAAATGGTAATATCTGGGAAGATGGAGGTGATAAACATCGTCGCGTTTTAAGAGGTGGTGCATGGAATTTTAGTGCCGAACTTTGTCGTAGCGCTAGTAGAAGTTGGAATGAAGCAGACGGTGGTTTAAGAATGTGTGGTTTTCGAGTAGTATTTTCTGTTTAAATTTAGTTAGTAGTGAGGACTTTAGTCCTCAAAATTAACAACAACTAATCCAAATTAAATTCTATAAATTCCGGTAATCCTGGATATACCATATTCCGATCTATGGCTGAGAAAATCTTATTATTAGTATCAGGAGAATTTAAACAGCGACAAACTAATTGTGCAACATCAGCCCGATGAATAGTACCTACAATCTGGGAATTTTCAGTGATAATTCCGTTGTTGGTTGCTGGTTCTGATTTTAAACCACCAGGACGGATAATTGTATAGTTAAGTCCGCTGGCAATTAAATATTGTTCTGCTTTTTCTTTTTCAATTAAAACTGGTTTGAGTGCTGATAAAGCTTGGGGAGGTAAAGCCACTACACTATCACCACTACCAATAGAAGTCTCGAGAATAAACTTTTGGACTCCCGCTTTAACTGCGGCATCAATGAGGTTTTTATTGCCAATATAATCAGGTTTGATATTATCTGTAGGTAAACCACCTAATGTACTGATAACGGCTTGAATAGGTTCATTTCCTAAAATCGCCTGTTCAACATCAGCCACATTTAGCGCATCTCCTAAAACTGGATGAATACCCATTGCTTTTGCTTCCAGTGCGGCTGATTCTGTTCTCAAAAGGGCTTTAACTTGAATTTGTTGTGCCGTCAAATATTTAGCGATTTCTTGGCCAACACCGCGACTAGCACCAGCTAGAAAAATGGAAGATGTGATTGACATAATTAGTCTATAAAAAAGATGCTATATTTACATTTAGCACAAAATCGTCGTTTTAGAATGGGACTATTTCAAAGGCAAAAGTACCAATTAAACGTTCATCAATATAGACTTCTATTTGATGTTGACCCAAAGGATCTCCAGGAGAAATAGTCCAAAAATTTTCAATTACACCATTAACAGGTGTTACTGTACGGGTGGAAGTTGCTGTTTTTCCATCTTTGGATATGGAGAAATTTTTATTATTTTCTGTTGTCCAAGTTTCGGGAGCTTGTGGTAAAATTAAAACTTCGCGCCATTTGACTTTACCTTGATAATTGTCAAGTGTAATTCTCCAACCATAAGCATCACCTTCTTTTAACGGAACTGTAGTTGTTGGAAAAAAATTAACTTTCCCTTCTGAGTTAACTATCTTCACACCAAATTCACTCTTATTAACAACTATTTGCTGATTAATAATTGGTTGATCATAATTTTTTGTACTTGTCGCTAAAGCCATCTCAGACTTATGGAAAGCCGGAGTTATCAGCGGCAATATCAAAGAAGCTGAAACTAATAAAAAATGGAAATTTATAATTTTCATAAACTCTATTTTCTAGTAAATAAGTAGGATACAAAATGTATATATCCTACTTGAAAAAAGTATTTTTGGCAATAGTTAATCTTCATCAAGTGCAGGTAAAAATTCTTCAAATTGCCACAATTGATCTTTCTTTTCTAGAAACCAAATGCGAGTTTCTGTGGTTAATTTACCCCAAATGACATCAACAGGAACATGGGGAGAAGCATATTGAAACTCTTCACCAATAATTCTGAGATTATCCTCTATATTTCGAGGAATACCAAAATCTTCCCAATCAATTTTGACATTTCTGCCGGTAACTCCCGCAGTCGGATCAAAAACTAATTGTGCGGTTCTGATTAAATCAGCAAAGTGTTGTGCTTTTAGTCCAATTATTTCTTGGATTTGAGGTGATTGTTGAGGATCTTGAGACATTTTCGCTGGAGTTGTGTAGATGTTTAATTTAGAAAAATTACTGCCAGAGATGATCCCAGTATTCCTATTTTAGCTCAAAAAATCCACAAGAAATCAATATTTTCAAGTTAATTATGCAATTTCTACAAAAACTGTAACTGCGGCTACAGCTATCAACATTTCATCATTTTTATCGTTGAGAGAAGCAATTGCTAAACCATCAACTACCATTCCTCCTGCTTCTAAGATGAGGGTTTTTTGACCAAAGGGAAGAACAGCTAATACTTCTGCTTCTCGTACCTGTTCGGGATACGGAACTGCAACTTTGACTTCAATAATCATTTCATGAGGATCTTTTAACCCCGCTACTTCCATAATACCAAGAAGAGCATTATGGGCAATGGCATTCCTAACTGCTCTTGCTGCTGCTACCGTTGGTTCTTGTCCGTGCTGGTCTACACCCATTCCCATTTCAATAATAAACCGTTTTAGTGGCATAAGTTTTTTTGTAAATTTTATACTTTTTACTTTATTGTTTTATATTATACATTTTAAACCAATAGAAATTTAGAAATTAGTTCTATTAGTTGTTATATTGCCGACAAATTGACAATTCCTGTGAGTGTAGCAGCAAAAATAAATACTGATTACAGAAAAACTAGGATATTGGAAGCTGCTGTTATTTAACAGCTTATTAGCTTGTGTAAGTGTCAAGAAATTTTTACTCCAGTTCAAATATAATTATGGCAACGCTGACATCTTTATACAGGAATACTGCGATATTTACTATTTAGCCGTGTTTGATCAAATACTATTTACTAGGATTCATTTTTAACTAGTGTCAGTTAAGAAAGTGTCACTTCCTACACTAGCCATTTGATTTTAAAAGAGATATCCTTAGTAAATGCAAGGAGTGATACCACTTCATCTGATATTTGTTACAGTTTTCCTGGCGCTGCTTATACTTTCTGTTATTTGAGTCGCAGGTTTCAAATGTTACAATAGTAGTGAATTGGTAGAAAGTTATACGGGGAACGCTTGGGTTAAAAACTCAGGCGTTTTTTATGTGTCAAATAGCTGCACTTCCAAAAATAGTATTAATTTATTTAGTGCCTAATAATACTATTTAGATTTTGTATGGGCAAAAATTTTTGTGCGGAGAAAACACCAACAAATAATTTAAGCAGTATTCTGAGGATAGAGGTTTTGTTACTCAAGTAGGTTAGATATGGAAACTGAGGAACTAAAACGGCGTTATCTTGCAGGTGAAACATATTTTGTTTCTGCTCAACTAATCAAGGCTAAACTAATTAATGCTTATTTACCAGGGATTAATTTATGGGGAGCAGATTTAAGTGAAGCTAACTTAGCTAAAGCTAAACTTTGGGGAGCAGATTTGAGTAGAGCAAATTTAGCCAAGGCAAATTTGACAAGAGCAAATTTATCCGGTGTTAATCTTACTGAAGCAAATCTTAGAGGTGCTAAACTGCATTATACCAAGTTGTATGGTGCCAATTTAAATCGCGCATATTATGATGAAAGCACCAAATTTCCGAAGAATTTTGATCCTCTTATTCACAATATGCAAAAGTTGTAATTACAGCAGGAGTCAGGGGTAAAACTGGCTTACTGTCTAGCTTTGAATTCTGTACCTCATTAATCTGCAATTTGCTGCAATTCTGTAATTGTCAATTAGTCTTCTGCTGGTGCTGGTATGGGGAATATTTCTCCAGCTAAATATGAGGAAAAATGCTTTTGAAAATAAAGCCAAGATGTCATATCTTCTCCCTCAATATAACTTTTTGGGGCTGCTTTATATAATGGAACGCGAGTGTTAATTTCCTGTTGTAAAATTGGATGTAATTCTGTTAATCCACTAACTTTTTTACCTGTAGCACTATAGATTAAATAACCAGGACGTTCACCCATTTTCATCCAAGGCAACCATTGACCCATTCTATCCCAAGATATGCTTAATTGTGTAACTGAATTTAATTGTGAATTTTCTAAATCTGCTGTAGGAACAGAGATTTTAAATAATTCTGCTGCTTGATAAATTACTCCTGGACAATAATCAGCAAATTCGGGTTTTTCGGCTAAAGGGTTGGGATAATTAGGAAAGATATCAAATACAAAATTAGTTTTTTCTCCGTCTAATTGCACAGGTATTTGACCTTTAAATTTACCCTGAACAGGACTATTGGCAACGTGCATAATGGTGACTGTTTCCTGTGTCCAAGGATTCTCCCATTTATGTAAAATCTCTTTGGTTTCTGGGTTGAGGTAATAGGTTAATTCTCTAGAAGTAAAATCCCAACTACCTTCACCTATGGGTATACACCGACTCACACTCATTCCCACAATTTTAAATAATAATTGTCGTTTTTCTCCAGGAATAAAACTATAAATATTTCCTGTCCAACTTAAAAAAATCGACTCGTTGGTATCTAGAGAAGCACGGGTTTTAATCCACTGCTGAACATCTACTAATTTAGTTTGGTCTATCATTATATATCTCCTTAAATGCTAAAACAATTGTATTCAATGTTCTTTTTTGACTAATGTTGTGTTTACTGGTAGGTTGGGTTGTGGAACGTAAACGTATCCCTGCGGGACACTGCGTGAACGCGGAGCAATCGGAACAAAACCCAACAAAATCCTTGATAATGTTGGGTTTCGCTATCGCTCAACCCAACCTACATTTCCTTAACCGACAAGTATTGAAATACTATCTTATTGAAACATGATCTTCTTCTTGCATTTCTAAATGGGGAGAATGATGAACTGGTTGCAAATGTTGGCGAATTGTCCCAATGATAATATACAGGATTGGCACAATAAATAAACTTAAAAAAGTCGCTACAAACATTCCCCCAAATACAGCAGTACCAAGAGATTGACGACTTGCTGCACCTGCACCTGTAGCAGTTACTAGGGGAAAAATTCCTAACAAAGTGGAAAAAGCCGTCATAAGAATGGGACGTAAACGACCTTGTGCTGCTTCTACGGCTGCTTTGGTGATTGATAAACCTTGACTTTCTTGTAATTGATTAGCAAATTCGACAATTAAAATTGCGTTTTTACTTGCTAAACCAATTAACATGACTAACCCAACTTGACAAAATACATCATTATTTAAACCCCGTAATGATTGTGATGCTAAAGCTCCCATAATCGCTAAAGGAACTGACAACATAATAATTAAAGGGTCAACATAATTTTCATATTGAGCAGCTAAGACTAAAAAGACGAAAAGTAATCCCAAACTAAAAATGATCGGTGCTTGTCCACCGGATTCTTTTTCCTCAGCCGCAATACCTGACCATTCATATCCCATGCTTGTTGGTAATATCTTTTTAGCCAGTTGTTCCATAGCTAAAGTTGCTTGTCCAGAACTAGTACCAGGAGCAGGAGAACCATTAATTTCAATGGAACGAAATAAGTTGTAATGATTAATAGTTTGCGCTCCTGTTGTGGGAGTTAATTTCACCAAACTACTCAGAGGAATCATCTGATTAGTTGCAGAACGCACATTTAATAAACCAATATCATCAGGATTGGAACGAAACTGAGCATCTGCTTGAATATATACCCGATATGTGCGAGACAGAAAATTAAAATCGTTGACATATCTTGAACCCAAATAAGTTTGCAGGGTTGTAAAAATATCGTCAATGGAAACTTGTAGAGATTTGGCTTTGTTGCGGTCAACTTCAATTAGAATTTGCGGTGTATTGGCGGTAAAGGTGCTAAATACAGCTTGTAGTCCGGGGGTTTGATTTCCCTGCATCATGAACTGACCAACGGTTTGCAGCATTGAATTTAAGCTGTTAGTGCCGGCTATATCTTGTAATTGAAATTGGAAACCACTAAAACTACCTAAACCGCGAATTGCGGGGGGATTAACTGGGAAAACTCTAGCTTCGGTAATTCCTGAAAAGCTTTGTCTTAAATTACCAATAATGGCTTGTACTGATTGATTTGGTTGTTTTCGTTCGTCCCAGGATTTGAGAGTTGTGAAAATTATGCCACTGTTAGCAGTATTACCACTAAAACTAAAACCACCGATCGCAAATGTTCCTGTAACTTCGGGTAATTTCAATATTTCTGTTTCTACCTCACTCATGACTTTACTGGTGTATTTGAGTGAAGAACCTTCTGGACCTTGGATAATGGTAATGAAATAACCTTGGTCTTCGTCGGGGAGAAATGCGGTGGGTACGGTCATGTACAGCCAAGCTGTGAAACCTAATGAACCGATAAATAACAGAAGAATAATCCCCTTAATTTTTGTCAAAAACCTTAAAGAGCGCTCATATCCCCAACGCATGGCTTCTAAAAACCAGTTAATTCGACCGAATACCCAACCAAAAATCCCTCTAGGTGCGGGTCTTTGCCGTAATAATAAAGCCGAAAGAGCAGGTGTGAGGGTGAGAGCCAAAAATGTAGAAATAGTGATGGAAAAGGCAATTGTCAGGGCAAATTGTTTATAAATTTGTCCAGTTGAACCGGGGAAAAAGGCGACAGGGACAAATACCGCCATTAATACTAGGGAAGTAGCAATTACAGCCCCTGTCAATTGGGACATAGCCAAAGAAGCGGCCTTGCGGGGTGGTATTCCTTCTTCTTGAATTAAGCGGGAGATATCTTCAACTACGATAATTGCGTCATCAACTACCATCCCAGTTGCGAGAGTTAAACCGAACATGGTTAAAGTGTTGATGGAAAAGTCAAAGGCTTTGACGAAAGCAAAAGTCCCAATTAAAGCCAGGGGAATAGTGATAACGGGAATTAAAGTAATGCGCCAATCTTGTAAGAAAATGAAGATGACAAGAACAACTAGAGCGATCGCTTCTAATAATGTTTTTATCACTTCTGCCAGAGACTCTTCTATAATCGTAGTGGTATCAAATGCCACCTGATATTTCATCCCAGGTGGAAAGCTTTGGGACAATCGCGCCATTTCTTTTTTGACAGAATTAGCAACGGTTAAAACATTACTTCCCGGTGTCGGAAAAATCCCAATTCCTACACCTTCATTCCCCTTAAAGCGGAGAAAGGAACTATAGTTTTGAGCGCCCAATTCCGCTCTTCCCACATCTTTCAACTTAATCAAACTACCGTCAGCCGCAGTTTTAATGACTACATTGTCAAATTCCTCAACTTCCGTTAGCCTACTAACTGCCCTCAAGTCAATTTGATACATTTGACCATCAACGGCTGGCTGTTGTCCAATTTGTCCCGCACCTACCTGTAAATTTTGTTCATTCAGGGCATTAATCACATCGTCTGTGGTTAAATTCCGACTAGCCAGTTTATTTGGGTCAAGCCATAGACGCATTGCATAGCGACGTTCTCCAAAAATCCGCGCCTCACTGACACCTTTAATCCGCTTCAGGGCATCTACTAAATATAAATCTGCATAATTACTTAAAAAGACATTATTTAAGGCTTTATTATCACTAAACAAACCCATCGCCAACAGAATATTATTGGACTGTTTGCTCACAGTCACTCCTGTTTGCTTCACACTATCTGGTAACTGGGGTTCAGCGGAGGTGACACGGTTTTGCACATCAACGGCGGCAATATCCTTGTCCCGTGAAGCATCAAATGTGATAGTAATCGTACTACTGCCATCATTACTACTACTCGAAGTCATGTATTTAACGCCTTCGACACCGTTAATTTGCCGCTCTAAAATCGTCGTCACTGTACTTTCGACAATTTCCGCACTAGCACCAACATAATTAGAACTGACGATAATCTGCGTGGGACTAATCTCTGGATACTGGGCTGTAGGCAATGTAGGAATACTGATTGCACCAACAAGTAAAATGATAATAGCGCAAACGCTGGTAAATACAGGTCGTTTAATGAAGAAATCAACAAACATAAATTAGTAATTAGTAATTGGTGATTAAAAAGATCCCCGACTTCTTGAAGAAGTCGGGGATCTCGCCATTGTCAATTTTCAGGAATTATTGGCAGTCCGTCTCGGAGATTTTGTACTCCTGAAACTATCAGTTTTTCATCTCGTTGTAATCCCTCAATTACTTGGTAATCATTACCTTTAATATTTCCTAACTTCACCTGTTTTTGTTTGGCGATTAATTGAGAACCACCTTCAGGAGATTTTCCTGTTTCGGCTACAAATACAAAAGTTTCCCCAGCAATTCGAGATATTGCTGTTGTGGGAACTAGCACCCCAGAACGTTGATTCCAAATTACCTTAGCCCGAATTAATTGATCGGCTCGTAGTTGTCCATTATCATTTTCATAAAGTGCTTTAACTAATATTGATTGAGAGTTATTTGTAATATTGGGAGAAATAAAGAATATACTACTATTGCCAATAATTTTACCTTGGGCGTTAATTAATTCCACTGGTAATCCTGGGCGCAACTGTGTACCTTTTTCCAATGGCACAGGAATTTTAACTTCTAAAGGTCGGTTTTGGGTAATTGTAGCCAATGGTGTGGAAGTATTCACAAAATCCCCTACTTTAACGGGAACATCACCCACAGTTCCCGCAAAAGGAGCAGTTATTTTATAATATTGCAGTTGAATTTGTTGTTGTTTAATATTGGCATCAGCTTGTTGTAAAGATTTTTCTACCTGGGATATGGTAGCTATTTGAGCTTGAATGCGAGAATCTATCACCCCTAGTTGGGCTTTTGCTGTTGCCAGTTTGTTAGCATATAAATCTTGAGTCTGACGAGATACAGCCCCTTGTGCAGCTAATTCAGAATAACGCTTATACTCTTGTTGGTTTAAGCGAAAATCAGCAATATTGGCTAACCGTTCTGCTTGCAAAGATTTAAGAGTAGCGCGAACATTTTCTAGTTGCGCTTGCGAACCTTGACCAGCAGCAGATAAACTACTAACTGCGGCTTGTTGTTGTCGAGAATCTATTTGCAAAATTGCAGTCCCAGAGGAAACTGAATCTCCTGATTTCACGAATATCTGCGAAACTTGACCTTGAATTCTCGGTTGGAGATTGACAGAACGCCGCGATTCTAAGCTGGCTATATATTCTGTACTATCTTCGACTGTACCTGTTTGTACTGGTAATAGTTTAACTTTTACCCCTGGAGGTGCAGCATTAGCCACTCCTGGACTTGGTTTTTCAGGATTTAGCAATTTCCATGCTATCCCGCTGACACCCCCAATTAATAAGAGTGCGGCTAATAGCAACCGCGGCCACCGATTGGATTTAGTGGGGGAAGGGGGAATTTCTTTAATATCAGTTTGAGGTTCAGGTAATGTCATGGTTGATAACAAGTTGAAGGAACAATAGTTAAAACTCTATGTGTAGGATATTAATTTTGAAACTTCTAATTTATGATGGACTGGCAAAAATATGTATTATCTAATCTAAATATACAGGCTTTACATTTTTTCACAATCTATTGGCAAAATAATTATCGTGATGATCAATTTCTGAATTTAGTCATAGAGAAAACATTATCTACTTTGGCTCACCTCGAATATAGAAACAGCCTGATTTCCTTGTCACTGTCTTGAACTCAGGATTTATGCCATTTAACGGCTAGTAAATTTGTTCTATCAAATAAGCGCTGATTAATGTTTATTTCTCTTTGGCAGGTTGCACCCAGAAATAGGAAAATTATCTAGGCTATTCTTTCCCTAACTAAAATTTGACTTAAGCGGTTATTAACATCAAAATCAACATGATTAATAAATTAACACAACGGTTATTGACTTTGGCTCTTATTTTCGCCATTACCTTTTTCTCCTGGGAAGTTCCTTTTGCTTATGCTAGTCACTTCTTCACTAACTCTGGAGAAATTAGCGATAATATCAAATTATCTGAATATGATTTTACTCCCCAAGAAAATCAAGCACTGCAAGCTATTCGTCAGCGTCGAAATAAAGAAATTGCGGCAATTTTAGATTTATCTCAACGTGATTTGCTTGCTCATAAATTACATAATGGTAATGATATTGATCAAGCTTTAGCAGCATTAAATTTAAGTTCAGAACAACGAGAGTTAGTAAGTTCTATAAATGTCTTCACTAATTTGAAATTGAAGGGCATTTTTTCTCGGCATAGTTTACTTGATAGTCGTAGATAAGAGGGTGAATGAACAAGTCCCTTTTTGTGTATCAAATATTTTTAGATCCCCCTAAATCCCCCTTTTAAGGGGGACTTGGACTTTATTTCTCCCCTTAACAAGGGGGGATCTGTAAGTGCCTAAAATCACAACCTAAAACTTTTCAAACAACCTCTTATTTGCTAAGGTGTGTTAGGAGTGCGAAAATATTAGGAAATATACATTGAATTTTATGGATTCCTATTCCCCACTGTGTCAAGCTATAGCCCGTCGGATTATCACCAATCCTCAAAAAAGAATTACCTTTGCAGAATATATGGATATGGTGTTATATCATCCAGAACATGGTTATTATTCTAGTGATGCTATCAAAATTGGCTTTCGTGGTAGTGATTTTTTCACATCTGCCAGTTTAGGCTCTGATTTTGGGGAATTACTAACAAAGCAATTTTACCAAATGTGGGAGATTTTAGATAAACCTATACATTTTGATTTGGTGGAAATGGGAGCAGGGCAAGGTATATTAGCATCTCATATTCTCAATTATATAAAGCAAGAATACCCAGATTTTTTTACCGCAGTTAAATATATTATTGTTGAAAAATCACAAAGTTTAAAACAAGAACAACAACAACGGTTACAAGATTTTGCTGTGGATTGGTGTAACTTGGAAGAAATTCCCTCTAAATCTATTAACGGCTGCTTTTTTTCCAATGAATTAGTAGATGCTTTTCCCGTCCACCAATTTATTTTAGCAGCAGGGGAATTGAGGGAAATTTATGTCACCCTTGCCGAGTTAAACAGTGAAATCAGCGAAATCCAGATCATCCGTGAGCCTCTATTTATTGAAGTAATAGGAGAACCATCAACACCGCAATTAGGAGAATATTTTAAGTTAGTAGGAATTGATTTAAGCCAAAATACTTATGAAAATGCCTATCGTAGTGAAATTAATTTAGCAGCTTTGAACTGGTTGGGTATAGTGGCAGACTGCTTGGAACGGGGGTATGTGCTAACAATTGATTATGGCTACCCTGCTCATCGTTATTATAACCCCAGGCGATCGCAGGGAACTCTCCAGTGCTACTACCAGCATCGTCATCATGATAATCCCTATATCAATATTGGGCAACAAGATATCACTGCCCATGTTGACTTTACAGCCTTATCATCTTGGGGTGAACGGTGCGGACTCAAAAACATGGGTTGGACACAGCAAGGGTTATTTTTAATGGCCTTGGGAATAGGTGAAAGAATAGCTGCACTTTCCTCTCAACAGCAACCAATATCACAGTTGCTACAACGCCGGGAAGGATTACACCAACTAATTAACCCAGGGGGACTAGGCAATTTTGGCGTTTTAGTCCAAAGCCAGGGACTAACGGAAAAACAAGCATCACAACCACTCCAGGGATTAATCGTACCAGAGTAGAGATCAAAGAGAAAGCTTAAAAATCTCTTTAACAATCCTGTATTAGCCTTGTTTGCACTAGCATAGCAGTGATGATATAGCAGGAGTCAGGAGTCAGGAGTCAGGAGTCAGAAGGAAGAAACACTAATCCCTTTTGTCGTCTGATTTTTATTATCAATTGATATCCTAACCACCTTGTCTGTTGTTATATTCAAGTCAAAAATCTGCGAAGAGGAATAATTATGACTGCTCATGATCTGTTAGTGCTAGTAACTCTACTGTCCCCCGGACTCTTACTTTCCGTAATTATTATGGTGACTTTTGCCGCAGGAGGCTAGTACCGCAGGGCAGGGAGCAGGGGAGCAGAGGGGCAGGGGGGCAGGGGAGAATATTTTTACTCTTGCCTATTCCCTCTTATCTAACAACTGACAACTAACAACTGACCATTGACCACTGACAAAGGAACATAAAACATGAAGGTGGCATTTCTGGGAACTGGATTGATGGGACTACCGATGGCTCAAAGGTTATTAGCTGCCGATATAGAGCTAATTGCCTATAATCGCACCCCAGAAAAATTAGAACCGTTACGGGCAGCAGGGGCGCAAATTGTAACAAAACCCCGTGAAGCCATCCGGGCTGCTGACTGTATCGTGCTAATGCTTTCTAACGCCGCAGCTATTTATCATGTCCTACTCACGGATACTTCTTGGCATACTTTATCAGGACGCAGCATCATTCAAATGGGGACGATTAACCCATTAGAAAGCCAAGAAATCAGAGATACAGTAGTTGCGGCTGGGGGTGAATATATAGAAGCACCTGTCCTGGGTAGTATTCCCGAAGCTAAAACTGGCAAATTAATTGTCATGGTAGGTGGAGAGGAAGAACAGTATCAACGGCATTTAAAGTTACTCCAACATTTTGGAGAAAATCCTGTATATATAGGCGGTGTGGGTTCTGCCTCCAACCTCACCTTGGCACTCAATCAACTGATTGCTTCTTTGACAACTAGCTTTGCTCTGAGTTTGGCATATATCCAGTTGCAAGGCATTGATGTTGATTTGTTTATGCAGGTTCTGCGCGAAAGTAAACTTTATGCGCCTACTTTTGATCAAAATTTGCGGCGGATGTTAGATGGTAATTACAATAACGCCAATTTGCCGACAAAACAACTGATCAAAGAAATAGATTTATTTATCTCGGAAGCGAAATCCTTGGGTTTGAATCTCAACAGTATTGAGGGTGTAAGGCAAATCTTATACGCAACTATGAAAATGTCCTATCCAGAAGATGATTATTCATCGGTATTTCCAGCAATTCGGGAATGGGGTGAAGTCAGTGGAGGTTGAACAAGTAGAGACGCTCAATGTAACGCCTCTACAAAGGTGATTACTAAAACGGGATGTCATCTGGATCGGGTTCTGGCGTAACTCCTACAGGGGATGGAGACTGCACAGGGGCGGGTTGGTATGTCGGCTGAGGGGCTGTTACCTGGGGCATGGGCGCTGATGTCGGATAGTTTGATTCATAATTAGTAGGGCTGTAGGTTGGTGGCGCTACAGGGGTTTCATAGACTGGTGTGGTTCTCGTGGCTGCTGGTTGTGAATTGGTATAAGTACCTTGTCCGATGGCGTGAATCTTTTGGACTGTTAATTCTGCGCGTTTTTCCTTAAATCCTTCGGGGCGATCAATTGTATTCATACCTAAGCGCCCTTCAATAATAACGCGATCGCCCTGATGATAACTTTGGTGAATCTCTTTTGCTAAATTTCCCCAACCTACGACTTTTAAAGGATGCGTTGGATCATCTGGTTTTGCTCCCGCTACATGAACGATCATTTCTGTAACTTCTAACCCATCTGGTGTGTGACGCAGTTGGGGATTATCGTAAATTTCCGCCATCAAAATACAACTGTTCATCGTCTGCTCCTGATTTTTAATACTTTTTCTCGCGGTGAATTTAAGTTCACGAGAAAAGTCAACCATAATTAGTTAAAACAATGATGATACTGTTCGCATAGCGTACCGTAGGCAATCATTGTTTTTCTATCTTACACTTGACTAGAATGAGTATTATGTTTTGTCTGTATAGAACAATTGTACTATACTATGGTCTTGACTGTGATTTATATGATTAATTTGATTTATGTGATTGATAGTTCTGTTTGTTGCAGGTATCGCAATTAGCTTTGATTTAAATATCTCATTCGCTCAAGCCTGCTCTTTTGAGGATGAGATATAGACACAACAAAATTGTTGTGCTATGATTAGTGATAGAAGAATCAACTACAAAATTACAGGCCGTTGCTGAATAATGGAATGATTTTATTGACTGCGGAACAAAATTTTAATGTTTCCAGCCCCTATCAGCCCACAAATATGCAACGCCAATTACGCCTTTACGTGAGTTGAAAAATCTTGTTGTTTTATAAGTTTTTCCAGGGTTTTCCAACACTATAATTTTGGAATTATTAACGAAATTACAAGAGTTTTAATACTAACTCACATAAGCCGTAAATTCTTCTATTAACACCGATAAATTAATCTAGAAATAAGTATCGAAGCTTTGTAAATCACAAGCTGATGTCTAATTCTATTTAAGTTTAATCGGTTAATTTAGTGAATTTATCGGAGGAATAAATTTATGGCAGGATAAAAACATAGTATGAGTTTGATATTCGATCAAAATGGCAATTTGCTACCAGGTATTCATTTGGCTACTTGGGATGAAATTGAAGAGCATCTAGCTCACAACACACGCCGAAGAAATCTTTTATCTGGACTCAAACAAGGGTGCGAGATATTAAAGCAGTGTGGTTGTCAGAGAATTTATATTGGTGGAAGTTTTGTAACTACTAAAAGACTTCCTAATGATTTTGATGTTTGCTGGGAAGACGATCAAGTAGATTTTAAACTCTTGCAAAAACTAGATTCAGTTTTACATCCTAGTAGCAGAAGGTCGGCACAAAAAAATAAATATGGTGGCGAGTTTTTAATTGCTAACATAAATATTGAAGATCCATTTACCACTTGTTTAGAATTTTTCCAGCAAGACCGTAATGGTAATATCAAAGGTCTAGTAGCAGTTGATCTCTAAGGATAGGATGCGAAATACTTTTTGCTGATATTGATTCTTAAAGATTCAAAATTAGCAATATGAAACAGTAAAATAAATTGGCATTATCTAATTAATTTTTATTATTAGGTAATGCCATCATTAAAGAAATGAGTTGTAGGCTAAACATTATGATTTTCAATGAATGGCAGTACAATATTACTAAGGCGCAGATGAAAAAATTTGAGTTAGCAGTAGCTCAATATTCTAGTAAACCAGTTCCAGAAGATGAAAACCAAAAGCTACGCCATGAGGCTCGTATTGCCTCACTACAAAGCCAAATTGGGGAGTTTATTCAAGAGATAGAAGAGTACGAAAATCTCAAAAACAATCAAGATAAAATTGAGCGATTGCAATATGATAGTTTAGAGAAATTACCAGAAGCACTAATTAAAGCGCGGATTATTCGTGGACACACTCAAGAGAGTTTTGCCAAACTTTTAGGAGTTAAACCTCAACAGGTGCAACGTGATGAAGCAAATGGATATGCTAGTGCTAGTTTGACTAAACTTTTGAAAATTCAACACACTCTGAATTTAGAAATTCGGGAGGAAATTATCTTTAAATAAAGGCGTGTCAATTTACTTTGACTTCCATATCTATTCCATCACTTTTCAATTGTCCATCTTCCATGTAAATAATCCGATCAGCTATATCGAGAATGCGGTTATCATGGGTGACTAATAAGATAGTACAGTTTTGTTCTTTTGCTAACATTTGCATTAATTCCACCACATCACGTCCCGATTGTTTATCTAATGAAGCTGTCGGTTCATCTGCTAAGACTATTTTCGGATGACTAACTAAAGCGCGGGCTATAGCTACCCGTTGTTTTTGTCCACCGGATAAATTCTCTGGATAGTAATTAACCCGTTCTCCTAAACCGACGTGTTCTAACATTGCTGTAGCTTTAGCATTAATATCGCCTTTGAGATGATGTTCATGCAACTCCAAAGACATTCGGACATTTTCTTTGGCTGTGAGAAAACTCATCAAATTATGTGCTTGAAAAATATAACCAATTTGGCGACGCAATTTAGTTAATTGTGCCTTTTTTGCACCGGACATTTCCTGTCCTAATATTTTTAAACTGCCATTTTGGGCAGAACGTAAACCCCCCATTAATGATAACAGGGTAGTTTTGCCTGAACCCGAAGGACCAGTCATAATCACAATTTCTCCCGCCTTAATCTCTAAATTAATATCAACTAAGACTTGTTTTTGTAGCGCACCTTTACCAAAATAATGATTGAGATTACTAACAGAAATAACTGTTTCTGAACTAGAAATAACTTCAGAAGCAATAGTTGTAACTTCTAATGACATTTTTCTTTACCTTTGGGTGAGATATAAAAACTGTAATTTTAAAAAATATCTGCTGGATCAGCAGAACGGAGTTTTCGCATGGCAATTGCGCCAGAAACAGTACACATAATTACTGTTAGAAAAAAAACATTAATTGCCCTCTCTGTCTTCATCGCTATAGGTAAAAGAGTCGCCGCAAAAGTGACTTGATATAACCCAAAAGATAGAAAAAATGCAGGTAAATAACCCAATGCTGCTAAGAACAATGCCTCTTGTAATAAAACTCGCAATAGATAATTATCAGTATAACCCATTGCTTTAAGAGTAGCGTATTCTGGTAAGTGATCAGAAACGTCGGAATAAAGAACTTGATAAACAATGACAATACCAACAATAAAACCGACTATTACACCCAAACTAAAAATAAACCCAATCCCTGTTCCAGTCGCCCAATAAGTTTTTTCTTTTTGGGCAAATGTTTCGGGAGTACCAACTTCAACAAAGGGATTTTTAGGATCTGGATTTAGTCCTATTTGTAGTTGTGCTTTGACTTTTTCAATATCAGCACCAGGTTGAAGAGTAATTAAACCAACTTCAATTTGATCAGGTTTGCGAGTAGGAAATAACTGTAAAAAAGTAGAATCACTAGTAACAACATTCCCATCAGCAGCAAAGGAAGCACCATTTTGAAATAAGCCCTTAACACTGACATTTTTGCCGCTTAATTCGGCGTTAAACTTGCCAGTTTCTCGGAAAATCTTGCCAATTTCTCCATATTCTGGACGACTGGCTTCATCAAATATAACTTGATTCAATTGTTTAAGATTATCTTTTTTGGCTTGAAGTTCAGGAAACTTTAAACCAGGTGTAGATGGATCTACACCCCAAACTAGAATAGATCGATCTATTTTAGTTTCAGGATTGCGCCATTGTCCTGTACTAATATAAATAGAACTGACTGATTTTACACCGTTGTAACTCAATGCTTGATAAAGTCTTTCTCTAGAAAAGCTTTTGACTGAAAATAGGGTTTGAAATTGAGGATTAATTAATAATAAATCTGCTTGTAAATTGCGATGAGGTTGAATAGCTGCATCAAATAATGCACTTTCAAAACCCATCTGAATAAATATCAGCATATCCGCGAAGGTAATTCCGGCTACTGCAACCAATAGCCGCGTTTTTTCCTTCATTAACTGTCGCCAAGCTAGGGGCGTTTTCCGAAACATTTTATTAATCATTACTTTTATTTTGAGTGTCTTGATGTAAGAAAATTACAATTTAATTGCTGTTTGTACTTGTAAGTTAGTTAAGCTAGAAACTTTTTTACTATCTTCAGGAGTCAGGCGAATTTTTACTTCGACAATGCGACTATCTAAATTTTCTCCTGGTTGATCACTAAAAACATTTTGACGGTTGACTTGTAAGCCAATTTGCTGTACTGTACCTTGTAATTTTCCTGGAAATCCTTGACTGGTAATAATGGCTTTTTGTCCTAATTTGACTTTACTAATATCGGTTTGGTAAACTTCTGCCACTGCCATCATTTTGTTAGTTTGGGCAAAATCAGCAATTCCCTGATCACCAATTTTTTCACCGACGCGGGTATGAATTTTGATAATTTGTCCCGCCATAGGGGCGCGAATATAAGCTGCTTCTAGTTCGGTTTTTGCTCGGTTAAGATTAGCGATCGCACTCTCAATTTCTGTTTGCGCTAACTGCACATCTACAGGACGAACTTCGGCAATACTATTTAGTTTCGCTTGAGTTTCCCTAATTTGTTTATTGCTAGTATTATTAATGCGATTGAGGGCAACTTTGGCTTCGGCTAATTGTTTATTAGCTGTAGTATTAATCCGATTGAGAATAGCTTGGGACTCACTTAATGTCTGTTTAGCAGTTTCTACATTTAAACGTTTACTATCAATTACAGAATTAGAAACTGCCCCTTCCGAAAATAACTTTTCATAGCGTTTATATTCTGATTCAGCATTTTTTAGTTCTGCGGTGAGTTTATTAATAGTTGCTGTTTGGGCAATTCTATCACCTTCCCATTGGGCTGATATGCGAGCAATATTTTCCTCTTGGGCTTGTCTGTCTCCTGTATATTGGGCTTTAATTCGTTCAACAATTGCCGACTGTTCTTGAATTTCTCCTAATTTAGCCCCAGCTTTAATTTGTGCAAGTTTAGCTTTAGCAACTTCGACTTGTTTCGTGCTTTGAATAACAGAATTTTTTAAGAGATCACGGGTTTGTAAAATAGCAATTACCTGTCCTACTTTCAGGTTATCACCTTCTTTGACTAAGACTGCGGCAATGCGATCGCCATCCAAGGCTAAAGGTGCAGATAACTTAATTATTTCCGTTTCTGGTTCTAATCTTCCTAAAGCGGTGACTGCTTGAGGACTAGGCACAATTGGTTTTGATTCTGTCACCGAAGTTTTACCCAATTGTCCAAAATGAGAAACTCCATAAATGACAATTCCTAATGGAATCGCAGTAGCCGCAAGCATTAAACCAATCAAACCTGGACTTGGGGATTTAAACAACAGGTTGTAACTCATTTTCACTACCTCATCACAAAATAAATTTATCGGTATTTATGGCTGTTAATCATTAATTTAACTCTGGGCTTTTTGCTGTAAATATGCTGTAATCATTTCTCCTAATAGCTTACACTGTTCAGGGAAATTAATGTTCTCATTACCCCACAATTTCTCTAAAACAACACCATTCACAAAACTCAAAACAAAAGATGCTAATACCACATCTTTAACACCTAACAAATCACAAGCTACCTGTTGACATCGTTGATTAGCACGTTTGAAAACAGTGCTATTATTTAGCATTATTTTTGAGTCTTGATGTTGACAAAAATCAACCCATAAATAAGTCCATTTAATTAAATAATCCTCATTTTTAACAAGGTATTGACCCAAAGTTTCCATCAATTCTGATAAGGTTTTTTTTCCTCCAAATTCTGTTAAAGCTGTAATGATATCCTGCTGACTAATTTCTTCCACCAATTGCTCAAACAAAGCTTGTTTGTTAGGAAAATAATGATACAGCGTACCTGTGGAAACCTTTAAACCCGCAGAAATCTGCCGCATAGTAATAGCTGCATAGCCTTTTGCAGCGAACAAATCAAAACATTTACCGAGTAATTCTTTGCGATATTGTTCGTGATCAACAATTTTTGGCATAGCATAGCTTGTTCCTCACTAAGGGGAATATGGATTTTATATCGAACGCTTGTTATATTAAAATAATAAAATAAATCTAAAGTATTTGTCAATATCTTTTTACAAATTATATTTCCTAATTAAAACGGTGTTTTTACCTGTAAATGCAGAATTTTATTGACATGAGGATGCTGAAACTTCAACTCCCTTGCGTGCAGATATAATCTCCCAGTATTCTGATGATAACCATAGAGTTTATCCCCCAAAATACTCATTCCTAGTCCTCTCTTATCCGCAGCATGAACCCGTAATTGATGGGTACGTCCAGTAATGGGTATAAATTCCACACGAGTATAATTTCCTTCTCTACCTATCACGCGAAAGCGCGTTAAACTAGGTTTACCCTGTGCTAAATTTACTTCTTGATAAGGGCGATTGTCAGGATTTCCCCACAAAGGTAAATTTATTTCACCTTCCTGAATATTTAGAGAACCTGCAAGCAAAGCTTCATAAACCTTATATACTTGTCTTTTTTGGAATTGTTTACTTATTTGAGAATAAGTAACTGCATCTTTAGCAATTAATAAAATTCCCGAAGTATCTTGATCTAAACGATGTCCCGCAATTATTTCTTGATTATATAAATAACGTAAACGACTAATTACACTATCTTGATTATGAAAATAACGACCAGGAACAGATAATAGTCCTGATGATTTATTTACCGCAATTAACCATTCATCTTCATAAATTATTTCTACATGATTTGGTTTTAATCCTGATAATAAAAATCCCATTAAAGGCTGACATCTTTCCAAGCAAGCACCATAAAATTCTCCTGAAACTTTATTTTCGACCGGAGAATTACCCCACCAAAATTCAGCCATTGCTAAAGGTTTTAGTTGATGAGTAGCTGCATAATGTAATAATTTAGGAGCGCAACATTCTCCTGTTCCCGTTGGTGTTCCTTCGGGTAATAATTGCTGTAAAGATAAAGATTGTCCTTGAAAATTAGTTAATCTATAAGCAGCGTGCATTTCTGTTTGTAACTGTCGGGATAATTGTTTACGCTGCTGTTTTAGTTCGGCAATTGTCTGATCTGCTGATGTTACGATTTTCTGTAAAGGCTGTAAAATTTCATTTTGACGACGTTTAAGATGGCGACGTTCAATGCCTTGTAGACGACTTTCTGTTTCCAATTGTTCCAGCGCAATTTTCAGAGATTCATCTGTGAGAGTTTGCAAAAATTCTTGACGTTGTGCCTGTCGTTGTAGTTTGCTATGATAATGATGTAAACTAAGAGCCTGTAACTGTTCAATATATTCAGCAGACAGAGTTTTATATTCTTCTCTTTCTGAAAGTTTCTCAAGGCTAATAATTTCTTGTTTAATGGCTTCTAACTTGGCTAAAGTCTGAGTTTCTAATAAAGCCACTTCTTCTCTGCCAGGAATTGGTGAAACCCAACCTTTAACCATCCTATTACCATTTAATAAACCGGAAAATGCTTTAATAACTCTTTGTTCACCATTGGACAATTCAACCAACAAAATACCATACATTTTTCCCTCATGGGAATAAAGATGATTTTGCTGAAGTTGTTGCATAAGGCTATTAGCTATAGCTTCCGCTAAAGGGGTACGGGGTAATCTGAGTATTTCTCCAGTTTGGGGGCATTTTCCTTCATAGTAATAGTTAGGCTGTGCCGAAGCAATGATCAAATTAGATGAGATAAAGTCTGAAAGCGGATGTAGATAAATCATAAAATATATAGAATATGATTAAATATTTGATATTTAACAAATTTTTGTTTAAGTTGCTTGTTTTAATTTGCAAGCTTTTTTTGGTATGGACATTGGTATATTTTACAATACCCCTAATTATTCTCACACCAGAAATCATCAATAATCCCGTCGGAAATTTTATCATCACTTTGGTATTTTTGTGTTTACCATTTTTCCTCATATATTTCTTTGTAGATGAGGATATGAAACAAATTTCCCATTTGCTGGCTATATTAACAAATAATCAACCCTATTACCAAAAGATTCATAAATTTATTGCTTCTATAACTAGATATTCGATATTAATTATAATATGCTTCATTCCCTTTTTATCTTTTTTTTCATCTTATCAAATTCAAGATTGGATTTATTGGCATCCTCAGCATAGACAAGAGAATTATACTCAATTGAGTCAATATTTACAAGCTAAAAATTGGGAAGATGCTGCAAAAGAAACACAATCAGTAATGTTGAAAATCACTAATAGAGAAAATCATAATTGGTTAAGTACCAGAGCCATTGAAACTTTTCCTTGTGAAGCTTTACAGAATATAGACAATTTGTGGTTAAATGCTAGTGAAAATAGATTTGGTTTTAGTGTCCAAACTAAAATTTGGAAACAAGAAAATAATGGTCAAATTAATTTTGATTATAAAATAGATGAAAAATTTCGTCAAAAAGTAGGATGGAAACCAGAAAATATAACCCATATAGAATCTCATTTCCAATTATCCACAGATACCCCCATAGGATATTTACCCAAACCTGTAGGAACGTCTTTGGGAAAAGCCTGTGTGGGAAATTTAGATAGGCTTTGGTTTGGACAAGCAGTAGGCTGTTATCACAAGATATTTATTCGCATGAATGATTGTAAATAAAATAAATGCTATATTTGGGGTAGGGAACAAACCAAGAATACAGATATCTTTGTTTGTTCTCAAAATTTTGAATTAATTTTGCTCAGATAATTATTGAATTCAGATTGTGTTAAAATAATTATTTTTCGGAACTTCACTAAATGCGTAATCCACAAAAGAACCACATTAAAATTGATCCAGCTACCCTAGTTTTAATTGGGTCTGCTTTGATACTATTACCACTATTACTCGCTGGCTTTTTGGGGTAATTATCTACCCACAAAATTAAAAGTTGGTTATTTCCATTAACTGAAAATAACCATCCACTAGGAGTAATTTTTTTTTCGTAAAATTTAAATATCAACATTGATATTTTCTATCTGTCTAGCTGCTTTATCCCACAGTTTTGCAGATTCTTCATCGTCCCAGTGAGTTCTCAGATTTTCCGCTTTTTTATGGCATATTCGCTCTAGCATCTCTAAAATTGCCGCTAGTGTCAACTGATCAACTAATCCCTCTAAAATACTCATGTATTCTTTCATAACAGATACCCCCTTTAATTTCTACTGAAAACTGAAAGAACCCTCCCTACATTCTGTGTTAAAAAACGGACACAAGAAGTAGAAATTTACGTCAATTAGTTCTGACTTTTATATTATCAACCCAATGATTTATAGAGGATGCAACTCTTCTTAATTCTCTACATTTGTGGTTACGTAGGGTGTGTTAAGCATTTCCTCAACACCTTGACGAATAGCATCTTCCATATCTTCCTGTGTTGCATTTTATCAATCATAATGATATTTACAAGACAGAATAATCAATAAATCTTCTTCTATCTTGTAAACTAATCTATGTTCATTTGTAATTCGTCTCGACCAGTAACCTTGCAATTCATATTTTAGTGGTTCTGGTTTACCTATCCCAGAAAATGGTTCTCTTCGGATATCTTTAATTAATTCCAAGATTTTTTTAAAGACTTTTTTATCTTCCTTTCCCCACTCACCCAATTGTTCAAAAGCTTCTGGTTCAAATGCTACTTTTTTCATGTTCATCTAAATCAACATAAATTAGGTTGCCTTTGTCTACATTTTCCATAGCTTTGAGTAGATGTTGTTTGTTAGCTTCTGATTTGAGAAGATAGGTAGTTTCATCTTCTTCAATAGGTGATTCAACTAGGATAATAACTTCTACAACTGTCCCTGCTGGTAATTCAGTGGTAGATAGTTCGATTTTGCCATCTTTACCGACAATAGCCTTTTGTTTAATTCCACTGAGCATAATTTTTAATTACTCTGATAAAGTCAGATATATTTATTCTATTCTAACTCTATTAAGTGAATAAGTTAAGCCACTTATTCACCTAAAACTCGCCCTTCCACGCGCTCATATTCATCCTCAAGTAGCCAAAGTTTTGCTTCTTCATAACTGGAACAAGCAAAAATAATTTTGTAGGTATTAGTATACTAAAACAATTCCCCCTGTTCTCCTATATCCCGATTTTCCCTTTGCGCTTTCTTAAATGTCAATTCTCCCTGTTTCATATCAAAAAATTCTGGTCGCTTCTGTCCTGTTAATAATTCTTCAATAGTTAAAATTTGTACTTTTGCATAACTTCTTCCGTTTCCTGCTTTATAAAAACCGGAAGAAGCTGCTTCTTTAATCATTGGTTGAGTGGGAGGAGTGAGAGTAACAAATAACCCAATATCAGATTTATTTGTCTCCATTGTTCCTCGTAAATCTCTAATCATAGAGGCGTTGATATTTTTACCTCCTTTAACGCTAACAATAATTCTCTTAACGGCTGTTTTATTTGATTTTTTGATATCTATTACATCTTCAAAAAATATCAAACCATCTATCCCTCCATCTGCACCTTTCTTTTTATCTTTGTAAGGCTGTGCATTAACAAGAGAACAAGCCCACCATTGAAATTGATAGGGATCTCTGGTAAATAAATCCTCTGCTGCTGCTAAATCTTTAGGTGTACCTTCCACTTCAAATTCAATACCAGGAACTAACTTTTGATTCTTATTTTCATCTTCAATAAATTTGTTAGGAAAAGCATCTCTTAATCGGTTTTCTATTAAAGCAATTGCTAAATGAGTAATATCAATACCGATCCAATTTCTCCCTAAATTTTCTGCTGCGTGAATTGCTGTACCACATCCACAAAATGGATCAAGAATAATATCATCTTTATTACTACTAGCTTGAATAATTCTTTCTAATAAAGACAAGGGTTTTTGTGTAGGATATCCCAGACGTTCTTTAGCGTGGGCGCTAATGGGTAAAATATCAGTCCAAATATTTGTAACAATAGTACCATTTTGTTCTTTTAAATATCTTTTTAGCCGAGGACGTTTACTAACATCAAAACTACCATCAGGTTTTATCGGATAATAAATACGTCCTTCATCATGTAACTTTTGCATTGTATCTTGTTGATAACGCCACCCTTTGACGGGATATGGAAAACCCATCCATTCATACATCATTCTAGGGCGAGGATTAGGACTTGCCAAATCAGCTAATTGATATAATCCCCGACCATCATTATCATCATGTCTATAAAATTTAGCTATGTATTCAGGATCATTTTCTCCATATTGAGGCTGAAATAGGGCATTTTTTGACTTGACATAAAATAAGATAATATCGGCTACATCTGAAAATTTATATTTAGCGTCATTATGTGCTGTTTGACGTTTCCAGATAATTTCATTTCTAAATTTATCTGCTCCAAAAATCAAATCTAAAATCATTTTTAAATAATGACTTGCTGTAGGATCGCAATGTAAATATAAACTACCTGTAGATTTGAGAACTCGATGTAATTCTATTAATCTAATCGCCATCATTACCAAATAAGCTGATAAAGAATTTTTACCTAATGTTCTCACCAATAAATCTAATAATTGATACAATTCACCTTTTTTATCCTTAATTTCATCTAAAAATCGTTCTGATTCAATTTCCCAAGTCCAAGTATCTTCAAAAGCTGTAATTTGCGCTTCTGAACTTTCCCCAGAGGCATTTCTAAACAGAATATTATAATTAGCATTAGAATTGAAAGGCGGATCAAGATAGATGAAATCAATAGATTCATCAGGAATATTTTCTCTGAGAACTTGTAAGTTATCACCGTAGTAAAGACGTTTCATGGATTTTGAAATGGCTAATTTATAAAAATTGTAAACGTTTAATATTATAACATATCTCCATAAAAATCTTCATCTAATAACTGATCTAAAGTAAAAAGCATATCAATAGGATATTCAGATTCATCTGGTCTTCTCGCTCCCAACTTAGCATTTTTACTTTCTTTAATTGCTAGTTTTCTAGCATCAGCATAAGCTATAAAAATTACTTCATGCAGATAATTCTTAAAAGAAGGATTTTCTTGTAAATCTTTTTTAATTCTAAACCGATGTTCAGTAATAGAACTGTACCAACTTCCTTTCATAATTTCAGGAGCATCAGCTTGAACAGTTAACTTGAGTAAGTGAGCAATTAAAATTGTTAAATTACTCAAGAAAGACCGTTTTTCCGATTTACCCATATCATCCAGTTCTAATAGTAAATGTTCCCAATCAATATCATTAAAATGCTTTTCTTTGATTTGTGTAATGAGAGTTTCTCTCCAAAGATTAAAATCTTGTTCATATAGTTGATGATCCATATATAATTCTGCCATACTTATTTTAAGTCTATCTAATCTTTTGGAGGATGCCAACCAGCAAGTACCCAATAACTGCGAACTTCTAAAGCATCTGCATCATCACTTAAATGTAAAGCTTTAACAGTAGCTCTACCAGTCGGCGTTTTACCTACAATTTGTATGCCATCTTCTGTCCAGTAAAAATGCTCAGACCAGACTTGAGTACGTGGGTTAAATAATTTGACTGTTTCTCCTGTTTCTGGATCAATTCTTGTGGTTTTATCACTTTTATATCTATTACAAATAGGACAAGCTAACCATAAATTTGATTCATCATTACTACCACCTTTGGCTATAGGAATAATATGTTCAATTTCCAAACGTGCCATTACTAAATGTTGAGGACTCAAACAATAGCCACAACGATTTTGAGCATCTTTTCTAACGCGGCGTTCTATTTCGACAGGAATGTAAAATCTAGCCATGACTGTTAATTAATTGCAGGTATTAAACCACGTTCAACAGCCACTTTTAAAGCTTTAGCTTTGCGTACTAAACCATGTCGGTAAACTTGCATAAGTTCATCTAGTTGGGTATTTTCTGTTTCATTTAACTGTCCTTCTCTCTGACGCGCTAAAAGGTCACTAAAAACTTCTTGCTGTTGAATTTCCATTTGGAAATTACACAAGGACAAAACCTGCTCATCTGGTAGTGATTCTACAGGTAATTCACTACTAGCGCGGTCTATCCATTCTAGTAATACATCTTCAATTCGGCGATGGGTGAAAGCGGCGATTTCTTTAGCTTTTTGCACCAGGGTTTCTGGTAGTTGGAGGGTGATAATTTCTGACATTTTTCAAAGCAAAGTTTTGATTATTTTATTGTAACGCTATTACCTGAATAAATTAAGCTACCTGTTCCGCTAAAACTCGACCTTCCACACGCTCATATTCATCCTCAAGTAGCCAAAGTTTTGCTTCTTCATAACTGGAACAAGCAAAAACTATTTTGTATTTTTCCGTAGGATCTAAAATGCAAAAATTATTTTTATCATCACCAAGCAACATCAAAATATAGGGTGGTACAGAGGTAGGGTCAACCCATATTTCTGTAAACTGCCAGTTATTGGCTAGGTCGGGTGCGGGGAATGACATGATATTTATCTCCAGTGAGTTTTATTTCACCATAATGCAGAGGAATTTGACTGCCATTAATATCTATTCTATAGCCAATTGCGCTGGCAAAATAGAGTCCATATCGTTCATGATTACGAATGATACCCGTGAACTCGCCATTTTCTATTATGGCTTGTGCTACCCTAAGCATTGTTGCTTCATCGTTAAAAACATGAACAAACCCTTCTCGCTGCAATAATCTTTGCATTTGAGGTGTGTCTGGGAGATGCTTGGCAATATGTCTAGTGTCTAGAGTTAGTTCCTTCTCTATTCCACTCATTTAATTAGTTACAGTTCTTAATCCTTAATTATATAACTAAATTGCGATCGCTACTTAGAGCTTCGCTAACACTCTTACTTGGGATGAAACCCATATATAGCAATGGTTTTTTTGGACATCTAAAATGGATATTTAATCACAAAGGGAGCGGTAGAACCAATTATTTTATTATTCCTTTGCAGAATTGTAGGTTGGGTTGCGCTGCCACTTAACCCAACAGCAGTATATAATTAATTGTTGGGTTGAGGAACGAAACCCGACCTACATCTACAATTTTTGAGTTCTGCCAGTTTCAAATATATAAATTTACTCAACCGAAACTTGTGAAACTCAGACCCAACTTACCACCATTATGATGCCTATACTATCTTCCGTAAGTGCTAGAACCGCTCTCCATGAAAAATTTAAATCAAAGATTACTCATAACCCTTATTTAGATAGAAATTTGGTTAGTTATCAAGGTAATAAACAAGCTAGATTTTCATCTTGGTTCAAATATAGAGAAGGATTCTCAGAAGGTCTAGTACACTGCGGCGTAAATGAGATAA
>NZ_VIKX01000224.1 GCF_009711935.1 Dolichospermum sp. UHCC 0259
TGAGCTTTCAGGTATCCTTTTTTCTATCATACTTTCTGCATGAAGGAAATCCCTGGTTTTCCTGTCAAAATTAACACACTACTCACGCACTAGAGTTCCAGCAAGCTTACAGCAGATTCCTTGCAGAGATTGAACATTCCTTTAATGGTTATCCTGAGCAGTTGCTTCCTGCGGTGGGAAGTATGTTCCGACTCAAGGAATTGGCTACTAGTCTGATTCGTAACCCTATTCCGGGACTGAATGGAGTTAATGCAGGTCCAATTTATAAGTTTGAGTAAATAGCAAAAGTTGAAACTCAAAAACCTAGAAATAAGAACCTAGAAATTTTGTGGAGGTAAATAACTAGTGAGTATTAAGACACCTGAATTCATGGGGTATTTCCTGGATTTTTCGGCAGAGGTAACAGGATTTTCTCGGTTTGATCTGGAAGGAACTGGACAAACTGAACTTTACTTTGACACCGTTCTGAAGATGGTTGGTGAAGACATATTGGGGGAATTGCTAACAATCTTTCATGATCTAGATAAGAGAGCAAAAAAGAAATATGATCCCGTAATTTTAAGCGAGGGACTACGCTCTCAAATTCTAGACTCTTCAAAACGTGGACCTGTTGCTCGCAACATCATTAAACTATGGTACACGGCTAATTGGTATGAACTTCCCGACGCATGGGAGGCATGGTATGGTGCAGGCAAAGAAAATAGCCATTTTATTCCCAGTCCTCAATCCTATCCCGAAGGACTTGTCTGGCGGGCTGTTGGGGTTAATCCTCCTGGCGCGAAAGCACCTGGTTATGGGACTTGGAGTGAGCCTCCTTCAGTTAGTTTGAGTTAATGACAACTTGATGATCTGGCGAACAATTTTAAGGAGATACAACATGAATATTAAACTTTGGTTTCGGGGACTTTCTGCTTTTGTGCTGACAATTGTTTTGAGTGTAACGCTGTTTAGTTTACCTGCTAATGCCTTCGTTGCCAGTCGTCCCAGTGTTAATATTACTCGGTTAATGAATACCAACGAGTGTAATAGCTGTGATCTGTCAGGAGTGGATTTATCCAATAAAGATTTGTATGGTAGCGCACTCATTGGAGCAAATCTCACAGGGGCTAATTTGTCAAATACCTTGCTAAATGAAGCCAAGCTAGATAAAGCAAATCTCACAGGAGCGAATCTATCGGGTTCGAGCCTTTTAGGAATCGGGTTAAACGAAGCTATTTTAACTAACGCCAATCTCACAAACGCCAAACTGACTAATGCACAAATGTCAGAGGTAAACTTGTCGGGGGCTAATCTCACTGGGGCTAATCTAGAAGATGCGATCGCTAAGAAAGCAAATTTTACCAAAGCGATCGCCAAACAAGCAAATTTCAAGAACGCATTTTTATCTAGCTCTAACTTAGATGGTGCAGATTTTTCTGATGCTGTTCTGAGAAATGTCAGATTATCACAAGCTACTCTGACACAGACTAAATTCATTGATGCCGATTTGTTTCGTGCCAGAATGCCTAATGATACCTTATATAGTAGTTTTTCACTCTCCCCCCACTTTCGAGAGTTTATAGGGTAGGTAGAAGTAGG
>NZ_VIKX01000225.1 GCF_009711935.1 Dolichospermum sp. UHCC 0259
AGCAAGGGTTTCAGCTTTTTATTAGTTCATTTCTTAGTACACCTTAACAGGGGTAGAGTTCCCTCTCTCAACGAGTGAATTTAATTTTGTCCGACTACTTGTCTATTTTGATTCTGGGGCTACTTACCGGAGTCATAATGTGTGTATAGTCTCAGTTCAAGTTCAGCCAGGAAATTATAGATAGTGACTCCCCGCATTCGCATAAGCAATACATTAGTATTAATTGTAGATGATGACTTAGTTGTACAGATGCAATTACGTCATGCAATGGAAAAAGAGGGATATCAAGTGATGGTGGCTGGTGATGGTAAAGCTGCCTTGGATATTTGCATGAATTCACTACCCGATATTGTGCTGCTGGATGCAGTGATGCCAGTAATGGATGGTTTTGTTTGTTGCGCTCAGTTGCACGCACTTGATCCTAATATCTCTATCTTGATGATTACAGCGCTGGATGATCAAGATTCTGTAGATCAAGCATTTGAAGTTGGTGCTGTTGACTATATTACTAAACCGATTCATTGGGCTGTTTTAAAACAAAGAGTGCGGCGCTTACTGCAAATGCACTGGATCATGAAAGAATTCCAGTATAAAGTTGAACAAGAGCAGTTAGTCGCTAAAATTACCCAAAAAATTCGCACATCTTTAAACTTAGAACAAATTCTGAGTACAACTGTTATAGAAGTCCGTAAATTATTAAAAACTGATCGTGTTATTGTCTATCGGTTTCAACCGGATGGGAGTGGATATGTAATAGTTGAGTCTGTAGACCCTAAATGGGATTCCATGCTAGGAAGAGTATATAAAGATACTTATCTTTCTGATAAATGTAGTTATAAATACTGGAAAAGAGATGTTTATGTGATTGAAGATATTAATAATGCTGGTCTTTCCCCATGTCACATTGATTTACTTAATGAATTACAGGCTAAAGCAAATTTGGTTGTCCCCATTGAACTAGAAAACAATATTTGGGGATTATTGGTAGTTTATGAATGTTCTAAACCACGCAAATGGGCTAAATCAGATATTGATTTACTTACACAATTAACATATCCATTAATTATGGCTATTCAACAAGCAGAATTATATCAACAGTTAGAAGCGGCTAACCAGAAATTACAACAACTAGCAAATATAGATAGTTTGACTCAAATTCCTAATCGTCGCGCCTTTGATGAAGTTTTAGAGCGAGAATGGAAACGCTTAGAAAGAGAAAAAGCACCCTTATCTTTGATTCTGTGTGATATAGACTTTTTCAAGAATTATAATGATACTTATGGACATCAATCGGGAGATGAATGTTTGAAAGAGGTTGCTAAAATTCTGCATCAAGTAGCCCAACGTCCTGGAGATTTAGCAGCCCGTTATGGTGGTGAAGAATTTGCCTTAGTTTTACCGAATACAAATACTACTGGTGCAATTTATATTGCGGAAATAATTCTTGCTTATATCCGCACACAGAATTTAATTCACGAAAGTTCTCAAATTAGTTCATATCTTACACTGAGCCTTGGGATTGCGACTATTATTCCTCAAGGTAGCTGTTCTCCAAAATGGCTAATTGCTAGAGCGGACGAAGCCCTTTATCGGGCAAAACTCACAGGACGCGATCGCTATGCTATTCATGAATAATTTATAGGAAATTAAAATCCGGTCGAATCAAAATATGGCAAAATGTAAAAGTTTACCACTTGCAAAATTTTACAAATGTCTTCAATTGATACTCAGGTTTTAGAATCCTTATTGGATATGCTCGAAGGTGATCAGGAAGTTTTCGCGGAAATCATCAACTGTTATCTGATGGAATCTCCGAAAATTATCGCCGCTATTCAAACATCTGCAAGCCAGGGAGATGCTGATAATTTGGGAAAAACAGCCCATAGCTTAAAGTCTAGCAGTGCCTCTTTGGGCGCAATGAATGTCCATCAGCTTTGCTTGGAGTTAGAATTGAAAGGGAAGAAAGGCAATTTGACAGAGTCTGATTGGGCAGAGTCCTTGGAATTGATATCACAGTTAATTAATGAGTATGCACAAGTTGAAATTGCTTTAAATAAAATATTATAGGGCTTGCTGATAGCGTAGCGTGGCGTAAGCCATATAAACCGAAAACCTTGATAAATCAATGAATTGAGAGGGACAAAACGTGAATAATGTGCAAGGAATAGGTTTTGAAACTATTCATTTAGCTATCACTTTTCAAAATTCGAGACTATTCTGATCTCCTTCTAATTCTTCATCCTGACTCCTGACTCCTGACTCCTGACTCCTGACTCCTAGCCCTTACGAAAAGACTTTTTCAGCAACCCCTATTACAAGTGTCATGAGCAAAAAATTCTCTAACCGCATTCAAGCTGGTCAAATGTTAGCTCAACATTTACAAGCTTATAGTAACGTTAAGGATGTATTGGTACTGGCTCTACCTCGTGGTGGTGTACCTGTAGCCTTTGAGGTTGCTAAACTTTTGAATGCGGCCATGGATGTGTGCATAGTCAGAAAACTTGGTGTACCTAGACATAAAGAACTGGCAATGGGGGCGATAGCTTCTGAAAATATTATCGTTTTCAACCAAGATATAATTGATTCATTAGGAATAGATCAAGCACAAATTACCGCAGTAGTTAACCAAGAATTACAAGAATTAAGACGACGAAATCAGACTTATCGAGGGAATAAACCCGCAATTAATGTTAAAGATAAAATAGTTATTTTAATAGATGATGGTATTGCCACTGGTGCAACCATGCGGGCTGCCCTAACCGTTATTCATCAACAACAGCCAGCAAAAATTGTTGTTGCAGTTCCAGTTGCCCCCTTAAATACCTGTGAAGAATTGCGTTTACAAGTGGATGACGTAGTTTGTTTACAATCTCCAGAAGTAATGTCTGCAATTGGTTTATGGTACGATGATTTTAGTCAAACCACAGATAATGAAGTTCGCGCACTTCTGGGAAATTGACTATTCTCCCAAACCCTCACTCTCTGCGCCTCTGCGCCTCTGCGTGCAATAAACTCTTAGTCAATTCCTCCCATTTAACTCCAGCCAAACTAGGCAAAACCACATCAGCAGCCCCTACCCTCTCCTCTGGTCCCAAGCCTACCGCCCACATATTTGCTGCTTGAGCGGCTGTAATACCTACGGCTGCATCTTCAAAAACCACACATTCATCTGGGGGAATCCCTAACTGTTTGGCAGCATTCAGAAATAAATCTGGTGCTGGTTTGGCAGCTTGAACAGTATCACCATCAGTAATAACATCTACTTTACCACCAATTTCCAATTTTTCAATCACTAAACGAGCATTTTTACTAGCAGAACCAATGGCGATTTTGATCCCAGCTTGATGCAATTCAGCCAACAAAGCCACAGCCCCCGGTAATAAATCTGCGGGTGTAATATGATGAATTAGTTCTACATAATAATCATTTTTCCGAGCCATCATTTCCTGAATTTCCACTTCTGAATATTCTCTATTACCAATAATTAACATCAAAGAAGCGCGACGAGATACACCCCGCAAGGCTTCATTAATTTCTCGATTAAAAAATAACCCTTCTTCATTGGCTAACTTTTGCCAAGCTTGGTAATGATATTCTGCGGTATCAGTCAACACCCCATCTAAATCAAAAATTACGCCCCGGATGTTGGTTTTCTCTGCCTTGGGCAATTCCTGACGCAAATCAAACTCGTGCCATTTACCATGCCACTGTAACTTAAATTTTAGCCTTGTCCAGGTTGGGGGTAAGTGGGGATTAGCTATGAGGGCATTTTCTCTGAATTGGATACCACCGAAACCGAAGATTACAGCTTGCCAAATGCCTCCAGCACTAGCACCATGTATCCCATCTTGGGTATTTCCGCGTTTATCTTCTAAATCTACCATTGCCGCTTGCATAAAGCATTCATAAGCCTCCTGTAATTTGCCCAAATCAGCGGCTAAAATGGCGTGAATGGCAGGTCCCAAGGAAGAACCATAACTAATATCTGTGCGGGGGGCGTAATAGTCCCAATTTGCCTGTAAGGTTGACTGATTATAGGGAAAATCGGCAGATTCCCGCATCAAATACAGAAGCATTAATACATCTGGTTGTTTAATTACTTGTCCTTGATTGGTTTTTTCCATCCCCAAAATAATTTGGATTGATTTTTCTCGCGGTTCATAAGCGGCTAAATCAATATCAGCTAGTTGGAAAAATCCCTCACATTGCTCAATTAGTAAGGTTTCTGGATTGTATAGAATGAGAATTTTAGCAATAATTTCGCGCCAATATGTGAGAACTTCAGAGGTAATTTGTAATTTTTGCTCAAGTTTTATCGCTACTTCTGGAAAAGTGGAGTGCAGCCAATTATAGATGATTAAAGCTTTTTCTAAATGCCATTGAACCATGCGATTTGTAAAACAATTGTTATGGACTGATTCGTGATATTCATCTGCACCAATAACTCCACGAATTTCATAACATTCTAATTGGGGATTAAATTCAACTCGACTACTCCAAAAAATAGCGGTATCTAAAATAATTTCTGCACCATAATCTCGTATCCATTCATCATCTTTTGTAACTTGCCAATAATACCAAATGGCGTAGGCAATATCTGCACTAATATGAATTTCTCGATCACGACACCATATACGGATATCTTCGGCATAAAAGTCACTTCGTAGTGACCAGCGCGGTGTGGCTTCGTCTCCTGTCACCGCACTTTCCCAAGCAAACATCGCCCCCTGATACCCATAATGGGCGGCTTTGCGTCTCGCTCCTGGTAAAGTATGATAACGGTAACTGAGTAAATTACGGGCTAAATTTGGTTGGGTAAAGGTAAAAAATGGCAGAATAAAAATCTCTGTATCCCAAAAAATATGACCGCGATAACCAAAGCCGGATAGAGTTTTTGCAGGTATACTAACTTGATGATTATTTCTAGGTGCAGCAATTAGTAACTGAAACAGATTGTAACGCACTGCGAAAGCTGCTGTAATATCCCCTTCAATAATAATATCACTTTGTTGCCAAACTGTATCCCAGGCTTGGGCATTGGCATCAATTAAGGTTATGTAATCTGGTAAACTTACGAGTTTTTCTTTAGCGGCTGCAACTGGTTCAGCAATTTCATTAGATGTGAAAATACTCACGATTTTTACTATAGTAATCGTCTGTTGAATTTGACCTATCACAGTTGCATTCAGGCTAGGATAACCAGGTGTAGTATTGATTTGTAAGTCTGAGTTAGTTCCCGAAATATTGATTTTGGCCGCTATCCCGACATCTATGCGGCTGTTGCGAGTGCGACTATGTAACCAGAATCCTTGTGCAATTTTATTTTGATCTAATCCTTCCCAGTGATTAAATCCTTGATTTTCTGAGTAGCTGTTTACACTGGCTTGAATTTCAATTAAACCATCAAAATTTACTGGTGTTAGTTGGCAACGTTGCCCTACTATATGCTGGTCAGCTAAACTAGCAAAGCGTTCAAAATGGATATCTATTACTTTGCCATTGGGACTACACCAACGTAAGCAACGACTCAGAATGCCATGATGTAAGTCTAGTTTACGGTGATATTTTAATGTTTTACCTTGATCAAGGCGAAAGCGTTCTCCTTCAATTATAAATGTTAATGGTAGCCAATCTGGACAGTTAACGAGTTCGGTGTAAACTACGGGAACATCATCATAAACACCGTTAATAAATGTGGCTGATAATGCACGGGGATAGCCTTCTTCAAATGTTCCTCTTGTTCCTAAATAGCCGTTACCAATGGTGAAAATGGTTTCTCGGCTGTGCAAATATTCGGGATTAAACTGGGTTTCAGTTAATATCCAATCTGTATAGCTAAGGTTGCGAAAATGGTCTTTTTTATCCATGATAATAGATTAGTTATTTTTGTTTTCTTTAATATTTACGTAGGTTGGGTTGAGGTACGAAACCCAACACAGTGCTGTAAATGAAACCCAACAAACTCTTGTAAATGAAATCCAACAAATTCCTGTAAATGAAATTAAACAAACTCTTGTATATGAAATTAAACAAACTCCTGTATATGTTGGGTTTCACTTCGTTCTACCCAACCTACAATTTTCTACATTTTTTGTTTTTACTGATGAATGTGTTCTGATAAAATATTGTCGGCGATAGGTTTATAAAGGAGATGAAATAAACTTTCCATGTAACGGTCTCTAGCTTCGTTATCTTCAGGATAAACGAAGTTCCAAAAACTAAACATTTTGGCTAATAACAGTAATTGATTTGTGTGGGAATCCCAGTTATATTTATGGCGAATGCGTTCAATCATCCATTGGGAATTTTCTAACCAATGTTCGGGATAATTATGACATTTTTCTAAGAAGTTAGTAATTGTTTTGGCTGTTCCTTCGAGGTCTGTGGGATTGAGATTAAATCCTTGATTGTGATTTTCAATAATTTCCAATGAACCACCAAATTGAGTTGTAAAAGTTGGTAATCCAGAAATCATGGCTTCTAAAACACTTCTGCTAAAGGATTCATAAAGGGCAAAGTGAATATAAATTCCTTGAAAATCGGCAATTACACGATAGGTTTCGGCGATATCGCTCAAAGGAAGACGCATTCCTAACCAGCGAATTTTATGGTGAAGATGATATTGATGAATAATCGCGTGAATTTTTTCTATTTCTTGAATTTCTTCTGGGTTTGTTCCTGCATCTGGATGCAGTTTACTGGTTAATAAGATTAGGTTACAATGTTTTTGTAATTCTTGACTTTTACCGAAGCATTCAATTAAACCTGTGAGATTTTTGATGGAGGTAATAGGACTAACAGAAAATATCGGTTTTTTATGAGGATGTTCTAATTTACCAATGATTTGTGGGTGTTCTGCATGGAAAATTAGGTTTTGGATGTGTTGACGACGATGGGATTCTCTATTGGTTGTTTCGTTGTAGGGGAAAAATATATTTTCACTGACTCCTGGAGAAACCATGTTGAATTTAGGACTAAATAAATCTATGCCATCAATTACATGATATAAGTTGGGCATGGTGAAACATTTATAAGATTCATATTGTCCCATTGTGTCTGGTGTACCGACAATCTCCTGATAAGATGATGTGATGATAAAGTCTGCGGCATTCATGCTGATTAAATCAGCGGTAAATTGGGCAGAAAAGTGATATTGTGCTTCTAAATCTTGCCAATATAAGTTACTAAATAGAAATTTAGGTTTTTCTAGGCAATGGGCAATGTTACATTGGGTAACTTTCATTTTTCGGGAGAGGATGAAAGCGACTAAGTTACCATCACTGTAATTACCAATAATTAGATTGGGTTTGCCTTGAAATTGTTTTAAAAGTTCTGGTTCGGCAGCAAGGGCAAATTTTTCTAAATAAGGCCAAATTTCAAATTTAGAAATCCAGTTATTGGTAATTTCTGGTTGAGATTCTGCAAAAGGAACGCGCAAAATCCAAGCATTTTCTGTACCATCAATTTTTTCTAATGGTAGGTTACAAAATGTGCCTTCGCAATTGGGAATCAGTCGAGTTAATATAATGATATGGGGTTTAATTCCTAATATATCTAAACCTGCAAGTTTAATTTCGGCTCGCATTTTATTTTCTAAACTGCGGGCTTGTTCTAAAACATAAATAACTTGTCCTAATGTTTCATCTCTGCCTAAAACATCTTCTTGTGCAACCCAACCATGTATGGAAATGAGGACGACGCGGAAAACTGCACAAATGCGAGAAACAAAGGTTTCTAAAATGGCAGGTTCGGGATTATCTATGAGTTTTTCGAGAAGTTCTAAGGTTTCTCTAACTCTGGCTGCATTGTTACCCCAACCTGGTTCTAAACCGAGTGATTGGAGATGACAACCAAATTTTTCATAAGGTGTATCGGGGGATAAATTACTAACAAATTCTAAGGCTAGTTTGATGTGTTTTGTAAGTTGTAATCCTGAATGAATGTGATTACTAATTAATAGGCTAATGCCATTGTATTCTAATCTCTGTAGTGATTGAAATAATGCGTGAATCCAATATTCAGGATCTGTTAATGATTGATTACAGAAATAATGGTTGAGGACGGTTAAACCTTGTCCAATATTTCTAGAGTCACTAATTCTCGGCGCTGCTGGGTAGAAGGGATGAAGATCAATTTCTAAAATGTGGGATTGGTAACGGTTGACTAAGCGATCGCTCACATCTAATAATGCTTGTGGTGTCATTAAGTCAAATTTGCTTAAATCAGCGCTTAATAACCATACCTCTTGACTGGCAATTTTTGGTCTAAGAACAAACCAAGTATTTTCACTATCTAGAATTATTTCATGAGTGTACTGAATAAATGTTCCTAGCGAGGAAGAGTGATAAAAATAAGCAGGTTTTTGGAATTGGTGACAATATTCTGCAAATGCTTGTAAAATCTCGTTTCTTAAAAAGTAACGTTTATGATTATTACCTAATTCTAAGATAAACTCACTCAAAGCTTTTTTTTCGTCACCATTAACAATAGTTTGCACTAATTTATACATTTTACACTACCAAACTCTAGCGAAAGTCAGAATTATTGATATCTTATTCAGATTTAATTGTAAATAAGTGACTTAATCATTTACTTCTAGCTAAAGGATGAACTCCTACTCCTTCTTAATAGATAGATAAATATCTATTTTTTACAACATGATTCTGATTTGTGATAATTACCATTTTGTAAATCTTACTTGTGACACTTTTTGAATAGTCCATTAAAATAAGAATCAAATATTACATATACAAATATTACTCAATTCAGCAAAACCTGAATACTCATATCTTTAAAGGATTTTGTAGGTTGAGTATTTCGTGATGAGGTGTAACTAATTTAGCCAAAATATTAAAAAGTGGTCGAAAATAAATTTATGTCTTTATTTCAGTTATAGTTTTGTAAATAGCCCTTGTGCCACTATTTGAATAGTCATACATCACTAAATCAATTTTGATTTAATGCTTTGTAAATAACCCTTGTGACAGTATTCAAATAGTCATGCAACATTGGAGTACATTTTAGATACATTTTTGTAAATCCCCCTTGTGACAGTATTTAAATAGTCATTTAATCCACATTTTGTAACTGATATTTTCTATAGTATTTAGAGAAACAAAGTGCCAATTTGGCTCACTGGTTACGGGAAACATAGTATTCTACATATAATAGTGTCACAAGGAGTATTTACAAAACTGTAAACAGGAAATATCTCAATGTTGTATGACTATTTAAATAGTGTCATAATACGAATAGCTGTATTTCCTATTTTTTACCAAACAATCAACTTGGGCATACAACGCCAGAAATTTGCCTGTATTTTTACTATCACAAGGGTAATGTGTTTAGTAATTTTTTCAATTTATACACTCAAAAATTGCAGGATTTAATCTATTTAGATTACCAATTGCCAATGAGATACCACTAATTGAATGTACGCTACTGCTCACTAAACCTCACAGAAAATTAACAAAATTCTCTCATAACCACAAATAATATTGATATTTAATCGGTAAGTTATCGCTATACTCGAACTTAGATATCGAAGTTATTCACCAAGAGAATTAAATCCTGTGCATATCATCTGCATATATTGCTGTGATTGCATACATATCCCCTTGATTTCTCCCCATAATTCAGGACATAGGAAATTAAAAGTCAGGAGTTAAAAGGCTTGTCAAATTGAGGAATTTTATTCCTAATTTGACTATGAAAGTCTGATTAATTTAGACTATAGAGATTTTCTGTTCTGAATTTTTACGACTTATTAACTTTTCATCCTACAAGATTTAGATCAGGGTTAGTTATGAACTATCAAGCTTCTTCTGCTCAGAACGATTTTCATAGTGCCATCACTCCCGAACAGTTCAATCATATCATTGAAGCTATTGCTGATGGACGGTATTCTTGGGCTTGTGTGCTGATTTTACGTTGTATTGATTACAATCCAATTCACTATATCCCTCAACGGACTTACAGCCGATTAATTAAAGAAAACCGTCAAGGTCCTGGAACAGCTAGTAAACCAAAAGCAGATATTTGAGTCTGTGTTAATATTCATAGTTACAAAAATTCACATCAATTACTAAGTCAAAAGGTAGAGTAACTCAGCAGAAAATTATTCCCTAAAACTAATAATTTGGGATTTTGTTCCTATCTAGCTCCATGCTACATTTAGTATGGGGGTATTTTTCACGAACTATCCTATAATTGTTGAATAATTGACAGTAGATTGCAGATTAATGAGGCACAGGATTTAAATTCAAAGCTAGACAGCAAGCTAGTTTTACTTCTAACTTCTGACTGGACGCAGGCCCTGCGCCCCTACCTCCTGACTCCTGCTGTATGTTTTAGAAATTCCTGCTGGGTTTTTCTCACAAGTTCCTCAAACTTTCATTTTCAATTCAAGATAAAAACTAGGGAATTTGGGGCTAGAAAACCGTCAATTAGCCGGAATTTAGTAGTTATTAAAAATCCAGGAATATGAAGATGAAAACCTTTGCAACTATAGATGGTAATGAAGCTGTGGCTAAAGTCGTTTACCAATTAAACGAAGTTATTGCCATTTACCCGATTACACCATCTTCACCGATGGCGGAATGGTCTGATACTTGGATGAGTGAGGGAAAACCGAACATTTGGGGAACTGTTCCTGCGGTGGTGCAGTTGCAGAGTGAAGGGGGAGTTGCGGGTGCTGTGCATGGGGCGCTACAAACTGGTTCACTAACAACAACCTTTACAGCATCTCAGGGGTTAATGTTGATGCTACCAAATATGTACAAGATTGCCGGTGAACTTACACCTACAGTATTTCATATTGCGGCGCGATCGCTTGCAACCCAAGCCCTCTCCATTTTCGGAGATCATAGTGATGTCATGGCTGCAAGAAGTACCGGTTTTGCCATGTTATGCGCTGCTTCTGTGCAAGAAGCCCATGATTTCGCCCTAATTTCCACAAAAGCAACTTTATTATCTCGCATACCTTACTTACACTTTTTTGATGGTTTTCGCACTTCTCACGAAGTCAATAAAGTAGAAATATTAACAACTGAAGACTTACAAAAATTTATTCCCATAGAGTTAGTAATTGCCCATCGTTCACGGGCTTTAACACCTGATCATCCGGTATTACGAGGAACGGCACAAAACCCTGATGTTTATTTTCAAGCTAGGGAAACAGTAAATTCTTTTTATTCAGCTTGTCCAGAGATTACTCAACAAGTAATGGATGAATTTGCCCAAAATGTAGGCAGAAAATATCAACTATTTGAATATCATGGACATCCAGCAGCAGAAAAAATAATTATTCTCATGGGTTCTGGTTGCGAAACAGTTCATGAAACCGTCGATTATCTCAATCAACAAGGTGAAAAAGTTGGAGTTATCAAAGTTAGATTATATCGTCCCTTCGATACCCAAAGATTTATTGATTCTCTTCCCCAAACCACTCGCAAAATTGCTGTTTTAGATAGAACCAAAGAACCAGGGGCAATTGGTGAACCTTTATATATAGACGTAGTTACAGCTTTGGCAGAAAACCAACTTCACAAAATTCAAGTTGTGGGAGGAAGATATGGTTTATCTTCTAAAGAATTTACACCAGCAATGGTCAAAGCGGTATTTGATAATTTAGATTTGGCAACACCAAAAAATCATTTTACTGTGGGGATTAATGATGATGTTACCCATACCAGTTTAGCATATAATCCCGAATTTAACATTGAACCTGACAATATAGTTAGGGCAATTTTTTATGGTTTAGGTGCAGATGGTACAGTAGGGGCAAATAAAAACTCAATTAAAATTATTGGCGAAGAAACAGATAATTATGCCCAAGGTTATTTTGTTTACGATTCTAAAAAATCTGGTTCTGTAACAGTCTCTCATTTGCGCTTTGGTGATCAACCAATTCATTCTACCTATTTAATTAGTAAGGCTAATTTTGTCGCTTGTCACCAATGGGACTTTGTAGAACAATTCTCAATGCTAAAAGATATTATTCCTGGTGGCACTTTTTTATTAAATTCACATTATGACAAAGATGAAGTGTGGGATAAATTACCCACCACCATGCAGCAAGAGATAATTACCAAAAATCTCAAATTCTATGTCATTAATGCCTATAAAGTCGCCCGTGAAGCGGGAATGGGTGGACATATTAACACAGTGATGCAGGTTTGTTTCTTTGCTGTTTCAGGTGTTTTACCAAGGGAAGAAGCTATAGATAAAATTAAAAAATCTATTCGTAAAACCTACGGTAAAAAAGGCGAAGAAATTGTGCAAATGAATATCCAAGCAGTTGATAAAACCTTGGAAAATCTTCATGAAATTAATCTTACAGAAAAAAACACCCAGTCCCCAATCCCCAGTCCCCAGTCCCTATTTCCCGATTATGCACCTGCATTTGTTCGTGATGTATTAGGGAAAATGATAGTCCGTGAAGGTGATGATTTACCTGTAAGTGCATTACCTGTAGATGGTACATATCCCACAGGAACATCTAAATGGGAAAAACGCAATATTGCTGAAGAAATTCCAGTTTGGGATGCTGACGTTTGTATTCAATGTGGTAAATGTGTGATGGTGTGTCCTCATAGTGTCATTCGCGCGAAAGTATATGCACCAGAAGAATTAGAAAATGCCCCAACAACTTTTAAAAGTACCAATGCTAAAGAACATGATTGGCATGATTTAAAATTTACCATTCAAGTAGCAGCAGAAGATTGTACAGGCTGTGGTATTTGTGTTGATGTTTGTCCCGCCAAAAATAAAGCCGAACCGCGCAAAAAAGCCATTAATATGGCAGCGCAAAAACCATTAAGAGAACAAGAACGAGAAAACTGGGATTTCTTCCTAAATCTTCCTAACCCAGATAGACGGAATTTAAAGTTGAATCATATTAATCAACAACAAATGCAAGAACCGTTGTTTGAGTTTTCTGGTGCTTGTGCAGGATGTGGAGAAACACCTTATATTAAACTTGTAACACAATTATTTGGCGATCGCATGATCGTCGCCAACGCTACCGGTTGTTCATCTATCTATGGTGGTAACTTACCCACCACACCTTGGACAAAAAACGCCGCAGGTAGGGGTCCAGCATGGTCTAACAGTCTATTTGAAGATAACGCCGAATTTGGCTTAGGTTTCCGGGTTTCCATAGACAAACAAGCCGAATTTGCCGCTTATTTACTCCAACAACTTGCACCCCAAATAGGTGAAACCCTCGTTACAGATATCCTCAACGCTGAACAAAAAGACGAATCGGATATTTACTCTCAACGAGAACGAGTTGTAATTCTTCAAAGAAAATTAGCAGAAATTATCACCGCAGATGAACACAGATTAACACAGATGAAAGAAGATTCTATCAGCGTTTATCTGCGTTTATCTGCGTTCAAAAATCTTCAATCTCTCGCTGATTATTTAGTGAAAAAAAGTGTTTGGATAATTGGTGGTGACGGTTGGGCTTATGATATTGGTTATGGTGGATTAGATCATGTAATTGCTAGTGGACGCAACGTTAATATTCTCGTATTAGACACAGAAGTTTATTCTAATACTGGCGGTCAAATGTCCAAATCTACCCCTAAAGGTGCAGTAGCAAAATTCGCCGCTGGTGGTAAACCTGCAACTAAAAAAGACTTAGGTTTAATGGCTATGACCTACGGTAACGTTTATGTTGCTAGTGTAGCAATGGGCGCAAAAGATGAACAAACCCTGAAAACTTTCTTAGAAGCCGAAGCTTACGAAGGTCCATCATTAATTATTGCCTACAGCCATTGTATTGCTCACGGTATCAACATGAGTACAGCCATGCAAAATCAAAAAGCCGCTGTAGACTCTGGACGCTGGTTATTATATCGCTATCACCCCGACCGCATTAAACAGGGAGAAAACCCCCTACAACTCGATTCTCGCACCCCTCGCATACCCATAGAAAATTCCATGTACATGGAAAACCGTTTCAAAATGTTAACCAAAATTAACCCAGAAACGGCAAAAGAACTCCTCAAAGAAGCCCAATTTGATGTTAACACCCGTTGGCAAATGTACCAATATTTAGCCGCCAGAAAATTAACCCAGCAGTAGGGGCGCGGGGCCCGCGCCCATTCCCTCCCCACCCATTCCCGCGCCCATTCCCCACCCCATTACCAATTACCAATTACCAAATTTATGAACTTAACCACCACATATTTAGGTTTAGAATTAAAATCTCCCCTAGTTCCCTCCGCATCTCCACTTTCCGAAGACATTGATAATATTAAATTAATGGAAGATGCAGGTGCAGGTGCTGTTGTTATGCACTCACTATTTGAAGAACAATTAAACTTAGAAAAATCCGCACTTCATCATCATTTAAACTATGGTACAGAAAGTTTTGCAGAAGCTTTAACTTACTTCCCAAATATCGCTAATTTCCGAGTCGGACCAGAAGAATATTTAGATCATATTCGTAAAGCTAAGGAAAAAGTGGATATTCCCATTATTGCTAGTTTGAATGGTTCTTCCGTTGGTGGTTGGACTGAATATGGTAAACTCATGCAAGACGCAGGAGCATCAGCACTAGAATTAAATATTTACTATGTTCCCACAAATCCAGATTTAACAAGTGCAGAAATTGAGCAAAACTATCTTGATATTCTCACATCTGTTAAAGCCGCCGTCACTATTCCTGTAGCCGTAAAACTCAGTCCTTACTTTACTAATACCGCAAATATTGCCAAACGTTTAGATCATGCCGGATCTGATGGATTAGTATTATTTAATCGGTTTTATCAACCAGATATTAACTTAGAAAATTTAGAAGTCGAACCTCATGTACTTTTAAGTACCCCCCAAGCCATGCGTTTACCTCTGCGCTGGATAGCCATTCTCTATGGTCATATTCAGGGTAGTTTAGCTGCAACTAGCGGTATTCATAATGCTCATGATGTGATCAAAATGTTAATGGTAGGCGCAAATGTAACTATGTTATGTTCAATATTATTACGGGAAGGTATTAACCATATTCAGTGTTTAGAAAAAGACCTACGGGAATGGATGAAAATACATGAATATGAATCTGTCAAGCAAATGCAAGGTACTATGAGCCAGTTAAAATGTCCTAATCCTAGTGCTTTTGAACGCGCTCAATATATGAAAGCTTTGCAAACTTATAATCCAGATTTCGGTAGAGTTTATACACCGTCTTAGACTGGGCGCAGGCCCTGCGCCCCTACCTCCTGACTCCTGACTTATGAAAAAACGTATTGGTATTCTTACTAGTGGTGGTGATTGTCCTGGTCTAAATTGTGTGATTCGCGCGGCTGTGAGTCATGCCACAAGGACTTATGACTGGGAGGTGGTGGGTATCCCTTACGCCACCCAAGGGTTACTAGAACGGAAAACAGTGCCGTTAAGTATACATGGTTGGGATTTACGTGGCATTGACCCCTTGCTGAATATGGGGGGAACGATTTTAGGTAGTATTAATAAAGGGGATACTTTAGCCCATGCTGATGAAATATTAGCCGGCTATAAAGCGATCGCTCTAGATGCTTTAATTATTGTCGGTGGAGATGGTAGTTTAGATATTATTCATCAATTAGCAGTTTTAGGTAATTGGAATTTAATTGCTATCCCCAAAACCATTGATCATGATGTCGCCTTTACAGAACGTGCAATCGGCTTTGATACGGCAGTTAATACCATTGTTGATTCTATTAATCGGCTCATATTTACTGCTGCTAGTCATGACCGGGTAATGATTATTGAAGTTATGGGACGCAGCGCCGGACACTTGGCTTTACACTCAGGAATTGCCGGCGGTGCTGATGTGATTTTAATTCCCGAAGTCCCCTATACTATTCAAGGAATATGCAATCATCTCACCGAATTACGCGAACAGTGGCAAAAAAAATTCGCCATTATAGTTGTTGCTGAAGGTATATCTGTTTGTACAGAAGATGTCAATAATCCTTCTACTTGCACAACAGCTATTGATAGTGAGCGAAGCCGAACTAAATGTGGTCAAGGTCAATATATTGCCGAAAAAATCGCTAATTGTAGTCATCACCTCATTGATACCAGAGTTTCCGTCTTAGGACATATTCAACGCGGAGGTATTCCCTCAGCTTTAGACCGTCTCACAGCCACCATGTTTGGTAAAGTTGCCATTGATTTAATTGCCCAAAATCAATATGATCAAATGTTAGCTTGGCAAAATGGCCAAGTGGTTACTTTCCCCATTCAAGCTGTGATAGATAAAAATCCCTCTCTTGTTAATCCTCAAGGTGATTTAGTCCAAACTGCTCGGTCTTTAGGCATATATATTGGTGAATAAGGTAACAGGTAATGGGTAATAGGTAATAAGTAATATTGATGTTGAAACTCAATTACTGTGAGTCCAGTCCAA
>NZ_VIKX01000226.1 GCF_009711935.1 Dolichospermum sp. UHCC 0259
CTATGGTTCAATATAGTCTTGGGAAGTGGGGGAAGTAGGGGGGAAGAAAGAATTTTCCCAATGACAACGGACAACTGACAACTGACTAATCACCTATTTGCTTATTCTGAAATTCCTGTTCCAGTAAATCTGTATCTGTGGAATAAACTGAATCTTCCTTCCCAATGATTTTTTCTGTGGCAAATTCACGAGCAAAAGCGATCTTTTTCTGTAAAGAAGCATCCGCACCTGCTAATAATCTAGCCCGTTCTTGGCGTTGAAGATTGCGAGTAGAAATCTGATCATTGCGTCGCTTAATCCAAAAATACCGAATTAAGGGAATAGCGAGAAACCCCGTACCATAAGCCAATAACAATCCATAAATCCCTTGCACAAAAGCGACTAATCCGCCAATTTGAGCCGCAATTGTGCCATTTCTTAATAAATTACCCAGAATTAAAGCTCCAACAAAATTTACTCCCCCTAAACCAGCACTGAGCATAATTTGTCCAGAACTAGCTGCACTAAAATTCCAAGAAAATTCATGCAAATATTCAGATATAGAACGCCGTTGTTTTTTACTAGCTCTTACCTGTAACTCTGGAAAATAATATACTATTTGACCATCAGAACTCACCTGGGGCATTCCATTGAATCTTACCAGCACAGGCAACATATAATCCTCATATTCTTGTTGATATTTTTCGCCAACATCATCCAAATAAGGAGCAACTTGTTCTGCCACTACTGCACCTTGATTATTACTAATTACAGCCCCAATTTCTTCCCAACGGCGTTCTTCTAAATTGGCATTAGGATCACCATCACCAAAGAGGAATGAAAACACAGCTTCAAAAAAATTCATTTCACTATTTTCGCCCCGTTCCCTCCGTCTTTCTTGGCGGTTATCACCATAATTGGGACTGAAATACCAGAATAAATCCGGGAAAAAGAAGAAATTATTACCTCTAGAACTACTGCGATTATCATCATCCCGATTTGAACTAGCAGTCATGATTATAGTGATAGTCACAATAATGAGAACGATAGAAGCAACTAAAAGGATGGCAAAGGAAATCCGAATCAGATAAAATAGCACAGACCAAACTTTTTTCCACCATTCCTTTAATCTAATTTGCAAGTATTTATTGCGGATAATATCTCGAAAATTTTTGGGAAATTGGTAAACAACATCACCTGATTCTGCAACTTGCAAATGTCCCCCAGCATCAGCCGCTAGAGCTAATAAGCTTTGATTGACTTCAGCTATATTTAATCCTATCTGAGTAGCTACATCACCAACGGTGACTCGATAGCCTAGTTGTTCAACAGAACGCATAATGGCGGGATTAGGAGTCATAAATATTACGATACTAAAAAGATAAGTAGGTTGGTGTAAATAATCAGGGTTGGGACAAGGTAGGAGGACAGGGAGCTTTCTATGGGAGAGAAAAGGATTTAAACATTATTTACTTTTCTTCACACATTTTGGTGATGTCACGTCCACTTTACTTGTCTTCGACTCCAATATAACAAACTACCAAACTCTATCATACTGAAGAAAGAGCTTATACATAGAATTTGCTGATAGCGGATAATTTTTGCGCCGCAACGCAAGCTATAGCCATATAAACCTAAAATATTGATAAATCAATAGTTTCAGGGGTATTAAAGCTTAATAATATCTCAAAAATAAGCCTGGAAATTCAACTATATTACTTCTGCGGTAGCTATATCTAGCTATCAAGATTTTGAGTAGATATTAGACAAAAAATGTCAGTTATTTGAGCTAAATTTTCCTGTTCGGATAATTTCTTGATTTGTCAAATTTTGTGATTGATGAGCAAACTTTTTGTTGGATATATAGCATTTCCTAGTCTGATGAGGTACAAAATTATCTGTGTTCATCTGCGTTTATCTGCGTTTAATTCTGACTTTTTGTACCTCACTAGCATGAGAATTGCTATAACAACTTGCTATTAAGCTATTTTTATTGGGGATAAACTTTGATTATTTCTGTAAATTAGGAGAATTTTTAGGAAATTTGGCTCTACTTAACCGCTTGGATTTATTCAAGGATATTTTCTTTATTCCCTGGCTAGTTTTGATTTTTAATAAAAAGTAATTCTTCAGATAGAAGGAATTAATAAATAACAGTTTTAGCTTAGTAACGTAGATAGATAATCTACGATAATTATCAGGAGAATTTTATGGCTACTAAATCAGAAAAAGGGCAAGAAAAAAAAGGTCAGGAACATCATCGCGGTCCAGATAAAGGTGAAGCTTATGGAGTAGCAGCAGTAACTCAAGCACTTGCAGGTATAGACTTTCCTGCCAGTAAAGAAGACATACTCGAACAAGCCAGAGGTCACGAAGAAATTCACTGGACAAAAGACAGAACCATAGATTTACGCTCATTACTTGATCAAACAGATCAAGATGATTTTGAAAGTATGCCTGAATTAGTCGAAGTCATCAGTGAAACTGTAAGAGAAGAAGAACCTGTATAGCTGTAGTGGCTTATAAATAATTAACTCCTATGTTTATAAGCCGCTGAGTTTAAATTTAATTATTGTGTAAATAAATCAATTATTTATTTTTTTAAAGTTAGTCGTTAATTTTTAATTCTACACCACAGTGTATTAGACATACAAAAATGTAGGGGGAGTCGTAATACTCCCCTCTCTTTTTCTGATAATGCGATCGCTATCTCTGAAGAAATCAAGAATTTTTTAGCGAGACGGTGTTCCTTGGTTAGGGAGACCAGGCTTTGTCACAGCAGCACCAGGAGATTCAGCTTCAGCCCCAGGACGAACATCTGAACCTGATTCTTGACCGGTCATCCGATATCTTTCATCAGCGGGAGTATTACCCTCTTCTGTAGTGGGTACATTCGTTTCCGTTCCAGGGTTATCTTGAGGATTCTCCCTCACCTTATCTTGCCGTGTGTCTGGAGGAATTTTGGCTGTCATGGATTTGTACCTTGTTAACAGGTGATTCCATAACAATAGTTTTTAGTTACTTAAAAGTGTTCTATCCTCTGATAGGACTTGTAGAATAAATTACACACTATTGAGTCTCACTCTGGAGATAGACTGCTACAACAAAAAGGGAGCGATCGCTCTCATTCCTAAATAGTATTTATCTGGTATATTAATTCTACATTCTCAAACCTGACTGAATTAAAGTTACAGAGTTTTCGGGCGATCGCCATCATATTTTTCACAAATTACATAGGATTAATATATATACAGCTATGGTTCAATATAGTCTTGCTCAAAGTCCAGAAATTATCCTCACCGTTCCTGGTAAAGATTCCGCTAAAGCCCGTGACAAAGCAATGGATCAGTTAATGGAACTCATGGACGCTGGTGAATTACCAACAGAACTAGAAGAGGGATTTGGTCCGCAACAATTAATTGAGGTCAAAGAACCAACGACAGATACGACTAGCCGTGAAGATGAAATTACCCAAGCAGTACAAATCCTGAGTAATTTAGCTTCCCTCAAATTAAAAGTCCAAGAATCCCGCACCGAAGCCTTAGAAATTCGTCAAGCCATTGATGTCCTCTTTTCCGATAAATCCGTCACCGAGGAAGAAATAACCCATCTTAAAGAAGGTTTTAAAGTTCTGAAAAATTTTGCTCAGGCTAATTTGCGTTACCAAGAAGCCAGAGGAAAAGCAGAACAAGCTAGACAAATTCTAGATCAAGCTCTCAAATCACCGGAATAATTGGTAATTGGTAATTGGTAATTGGTAATTGGTAATTATTCCTCCTGACTCCTGACTCCTGACTCCTGATCAAGAATTTGCCACAGGAATTGATGAGTGTGATATTATAGGAGACTGCTACACAAACCTAAGAAAAATAAGAATTTAACCAATCATGGCTCTGACGCAACAGCGCAAACAAGAACTCATTTCTGGATACCAAGTTCATGAAACCGACACAGGTTCGGCTGATGTTCAAATTGCAATGCTAACTGACCGCATTAACAAGCTCAGTCAACATTTGCAAGTTAATAAGAAAGACCATTCTTCCCGTAGAGGACTATTGAAGATGATTGGCCAAAGAAAGCGTCTTCTAGCTTATATCCAAGCAGGTAGTCAAGAAAAATATAAAGCTTTAATTACTCGTCTTGGTATTCGCGGTTAGGAACTAATTCTTATGACTGCTGAAGAATCGGAACGTAGTCCCTTACCTTTTGAGCCAAACAAAAAGCGTCCAAAACCTGCTAAGACTAAAACTCAGCCCGTTCTTAAGACCCAAGAGACTCAGGAAAAACCGCAACAGCAACGTCGTTATTCTAAACAAGAAATGGCGATTCCTGAAGTAGTCAGCCAGCGAATGGTTCGCAGAGTAGCTGGTTTTTGCGGTATCCCCACAGCTTTAGGAATTTCTAGCTTGATAGTTAGTTATCTGTTAGTTACCTTGGCTGATATCCAACTCCCCCCTATCGCCGTTTTATTGGTGAATATGGGATTATTTGGTTTGGGTGTGTTGGGAATTACCTATGGTGTTCTTTCCGCGTCTTGGGATGAAGAAACACCGGGAACTTTTCTGGGTTTGGATGAATTTAGCACTAACTGGGGTAGGATGACCGAAGTTTGGCGTGACACCCAGAAAAAGAACGTCTAACAAGCAGCGTCCAGGTAATAACTGTAATCTGGGGTAAGTTGGAAAATGAGTGTTGAAGTGGAATTTTTATCGCTTTGACTTCAAGTTTAAAAAACTATATTTTTCTGGTTTATACCCAATATTCAGCCAAAAATACCTGGCGCTATATTATTAACTTGGTGAAAAACTCGATATTGAGGACGCAAAGTAGGAGAGATAGCGATCGCTGTAATTAATCTATAATGTACTTCTGACCGAAAATAAGCATCAAAAAATTATTAGAGGTTTGAAAAAACGGGGATTAGTTGAATTTAATCATAATGAATATTTGTTATATCCAGTCATTCGTCACTTGCAAATAATTCATTCTTTACTCTTTAACTTATTAGGGATTTAATACTAACGCACCCTACAAGACTCTTCTTCCTTGTTCTTTTAATAATATATCCATCCATTCTCGATCTTCGGCTAACAAATCTGGTACAGGAGGAATGTTATAATCTAAGGTTAAATCAAATCTAGCTCTTTCATAAATACCTAACAATAAATGCTGTAAATTTAACTCTATTTCTTCTTCTCCTTTTTGTAAAGGTATGGGAAAAATAGGTATGGTTTCTTTGACAGAAAATGCAAATAATTGAGCCGATGGAAAACGACATGATCTTACAGTTAAAATGCGATAATCTGTGTCATAAACTCTGGTGACAATAGGCATTTTTTCCCCAGTTCTAATTAAGTCAATTTCTACTAAGTTAGTATCACTTTGCAATATTTTCTCCCGTTTATCTAAATAGGATCTTCTACCTTCTTTAGTTTTTTTATTAGTAGGAGAAAGTATCTCAATTACAGTGATTACTTTACCTGTAGAAATTTCTCTAATTTCTAAATATCCTTCTTTAATTTCTAACGGTAATGGTAAGGTGACAGTAATTGCCTTATTTTCTGTTTCTGTGGGTAAAGTTGCTATTGCAGTTTTACTAACATTTGATTTTTGTTCTTGTTTAACTGATAAAATTGCCACATCAGGAATACCAATTAATAAAGAATCTTCGGTATCAAGTCTATAAGTACGTTTTTCTATAGCTACTCGATATGTTTCGCTAAGATGAGATTCTATATTATCGGCGATGGCTGTAATTAATCTATGATGTACTTCTGACCATAAATCAGGATTTTCTAAGTAGGGATTCATCCCTGGAAATGGTGAACTCATAAATTTATCACTACAATATTCTAAGAGTTACTATTCCAGTATAGCATTTATCCAGGTTGTGCTGTAGATGCTGGTGATGTTATAATTTGTAATTGATTTATGACTAAATTTATTCTGAACTCGCTTGATTATTCAACCAAGCCACCAAATCAGCTTTACTGGTAAAATCTAATAACGCTAAACCTAGTGTGTTAATTCTGTGAATCCTTTAC
>NZ_VIKX01000227.1 GCF_009711935.1 Dolichospermum sp. UHCC 0259
TAGACCAAATTTTTATGCCTTTAGAGTTGGGGAAGTGGGGGGAGTTGGGGAAGTAGGGGGAGAAAGAATTTTTCCAATGACCAATGACCAATGACCAATGACCAATGACCAATGACCAAATCAGATCCTAATCGAGTTTTACGACGTTTACCCTTAGTTGTTGGGGGTTTAGGTGCTGTGCTTTTGTTAATGAATCGGTTGTTAACACCGGAACTGACAAACTCTCAAGCGCGAGGAGATGTGCTGGGGGTGATTTTGAGCGCGGTGTTAATTTTAACTGGTTTAATTTGGCAACAGGTACAGCCACGTACACCTGAGACAGTAGAATTGATTGGGGAAGAGGGATTCTTTTTAGCAGCAGATTTACCAGAAGCCGCGAAAATAGAATTAGCCTGGGCATCGCGGTTATTATTAACAAATACAGTCACGCGATCGCTCATAGTTTACTATCAAGGTAAAGTTTTATTACGTCGTGGGATTCTGGTTGCTAAATCGGAAGTAGTCCCAGGAATAATTTTAAAAAAAGTATTAGAAACACAAAAGCCAATTTATTTAGTGGCTTTGTATGTCTATCCTGGTAAAATCGAATTTGATTATTTACCAGAAAACACACAAGGTGTAATTTGTCAACCTATTGGCAAAGAAGGGGTTTTAATTTTAGCGGCAAATGCTCCCCGCAGTTATACTAAACAAGATGAAAACTGGATTGGGGGAATTGCTGATAAATTAGCTGTAACCCTTGGTAATTGGTAATTGGTAATAAAATCCCTGTCTTCATCCTGTTCATCCTTTAATCCTGGACATCCTGATTCTGACAATAATTATGCAAATTATTTATTTACTCTTAGTGGCTGTGATGTTTGTGGGGATTATTGGTGCTGTAGTTCCAGCAATACCTGGAAGTAGCTTGATTTTAATATCTATTATTATTTGGGGAATCGTGAGTAATTCCTTTGCAGCTATCAAAATTCCCCTGATTGTGACAATCATTGTTTTACTTCTGAGTATGGGTGTTGATTTCCTCGCTGGTTACATCGGAGCAAAACAAGCCGGTGCTAGTAAGTGGGGACAAATTGGCGCGTTTGTGGGTTTATTACTGGGATTCTTTGGATTACTACCTGCTTTACCTTTTGGTGGACCATTGTTAGGAATTTTATTTGGACCCTTGCTTGGTGCAATTGTGGGTGAGTTCCTTTATCAAAGACGATTATGGCCTGCGGTGAAAGCTGGGATAGGTATTACTGTGGGAACAGTTGTGGGGAATTTGATTCAAGGTGTTTTAGCTATCAGTGCGGTGATAGTATTTTTATTGACGACTTGGCCACAGGTTTATGGTGGTTAATGATCAAAGTTTGTATATCAATCAAGAATCAGGTTATTTAGATAACTTAGGTGATTAGTTGCGCTTGAGTTAATAAACGCAACTGCTAAATTAAACTAACTGTAAACCAGCTTTTGCTTCTTTAGATATAGCTTCTACTTCGTCATTTACCAAAGTTTCTAGAATAGATTTAGCTTCATCACTACCAAGACGAGTTAAGGCTTGCACAACTCTATAACGTACTTGCCAATCTGGATTAGTGCTGTATGGAACTAAAAGAGGAACTGCTTTTGGATCTCCCAATTCACCGAAAGAACTAATGGCCGCAGTTTGAATTAAACCATTATCGGAGGCAACTGCTTGGGTAAGTAATTCAAAGGCTCGTGGATCTCCTAATTCTCCCAAGGTCGCAATAATGCTAAACTGGACTAGCCATTCTGGTGTTTCTTGGTAAAGCTTTTTTAAGTCTTCAAAAGCGTCATGTAATTTTAGCGCACCTAAACAGTCTGCGGCGGCGGCTTGTACATCTGCTTCAGGATCATGTAGTAAACCCCGTAAGATAGTCAAGGATAATGGTAAATCCTGTGTTCCCAGGGTATCCATTTGACTTACAGCAGCATAACGGACACGCGCACTTTTATCCTGAATGGCAATTTGGACTAATTCTAAAGCGATTTGTGGTTCTAGATCCCGAATTTGGTTAACTGCACGCAAGCGATCACCTAAATTGTCAGAACGCAGTAACTCTTTTATACTATCAGCAGATACACTCATTTAATTATCCTAAATTTTGAAAATGGTAATTGGTAATTGGTAATTAGTAGTTAGTTACTTTCTTCCAAGTCCCCAGTCCCCAATCCCCAGTCCCCAATCCCTACTCAGCAGCCATAGTGCGAACAATATCACCACGAGTTAGAATACCAATTACCCTACCCACGCTGTCAAGGACTGGGAGACGGTGAACTTTATGATCTTGGATTAATTTTGCCGCTTCTCTTAATGGTTTATCAGGAGAAATAGTCAGGGGATTTTTACTCATCACTTCCCCTACAGTTTGTCCTAAAGCTTTATGTAAATCTCGTTCATACGCACCAGGATTTTGTAAATAAATCACACTATCCAAAATCATAATATATGCAGGAGGAGTCACACCAGTTTCTTGCCACATCAAGTCTGTTTCGGAAATAATTCCCACTAATTTACCTGCGTCATCAATTACAGGTAAACCGCTAATTCGTTTTTCTGCCAAAATTTGGATAGCTTCTTTTAAGGGAGTTTGAGGATGGACGAGGATAGGATCACGACTCATCACTTCAGCAACAGTTTTAGACATTTTTTTAACTTGCACCATTTATAAAAGTCTTTTTAACCATTGTAGAAAATTATCGGTGATAAATAAATCCTGTTAATAGATTGTTACTTTTCATCTTAAAAATCAATGTTGTTTTTGGTGAAAAAGGACTTTTATTAATGCCACTGTAATTGAGGATATGAACTTAAATATTCTCTCTAGAAGTGGACCAAATTATTAATTCACCTTGTTCACCACCAGCGGCTAATAATTGTCCTTGGGGATGCCAAGATAGAGTAGAAACCCCGGCTTTAGTGTCAGTAAAAATCTGTGAAACTTCCTTGTGTTCATTCCACAAACATAGCCAACCGTCAGCACCAGCAGAAGCGAGAATAAAACTTTGGGGTGCAAAAGCGATCGCATTAATAATATCCAGATGATTAGTTAATACTTGCGCCTCCCAGCCTACAGATTCATCTACCGACTTCTCCCATGCTACTATGCCATCAACGCTAGAAACAGCCAAAATTGGCGCATCTGAAGGAGTTTTTATCTCTGACCAAGCTAAATGACGAATTTTCCCTGGAAAACCCCGCATCATCCAAGGATCAGGATGTTCCCATTGTAAAACAGTCAGAGTCCGATCCATGTTTCCAGATGCCAAATATTTACCATCATCAGACCAAGCCATTGCTGTACTAACGGTAGACAGAGGCAGGATAAATGGTTCATCATCCCAATCTTGACTAGACCAAATTTTTATGCCTTTATATCCGTTAATAGCCAAATATTTGCCATCTTTGCGCCAATCAATTCCCAAAATAGAGGAATCATTAAAGTTGAGAGTTGCAACAACTTCTGATATGTCTGCATCCCAAATTTGCACATAACGACCCAAACTAAAAGCTAATTGGTTATTAGTATAACTCCATGCTAATTGGTCAACCCAAATCGGAGCATTTTCTAAAGTGCTAATTAATTTATTTTCGCACCAAATTTTCACATTTCCATCTTGTCCACCAATCGCCAAATATTTACCATCGTGGGAAAAAGCCAAACAATTTACTGCTTTATCTGTCGCTGTTTGTAAAGTAGTTAATTCGCCATTTTCCCATAAAACAACTTCTCCAGCAGCCGAACTAGCCGCCAGTATTTCACCATCAGCAGACCAAGCCAAAGCGGTGACATAATCTGCAAGTTTTGTGGAATAATATTTTGTAAATTCTGGAGATTTATTAGTTGTTAAGTTCATAATTTTGATATTTTATTTTTACAGCAATTCGCCAAACCTGTAGGGGCGGGGTCTCCCCGCCCTCTTTGTCCCTTTGTCCCTCTTTTTTCTATCTAACTCATACAAGCAAAAAAGTCTGCTTTTAATTGGGCTTCATCCAAATTTCTACCAATAAATACAAGTTCATTTTTGCGAGTTTCATTTACTTTCCAAGGTCTATCTGCTTTACCATCAAATATCATATGTACACCTTGGAAAACAAAGCGATTATCTTCATTTTCGATATTTAAAATTCCTTTCATTCTGAAAATATCTAGACCTTGATTTCTGAGTAACTCTGTCATCCAGGCATTTAATTTTTCACCATTGATCGTCCCTTCTGATACTATCGCTACAGAATAGACACTTTCATCATGGACGTGAGCATCTTCTCCTAAGAAATTAGGATCAATTTCTAAAGCATGATCTAAATCAAATGCTTGCACTCCTAATAAAGCTGACATTGCTAATTCAGAATTATGGGTGCGGTATATTTTTGCCATTGCATTCATTGAGCGAATGCGAGTTTCTAATTCATCTAAAACTTCCGGTGTTACCAAATCAGTTTTATTCAACAAAATTACATCTGCGAAAGCAATTTGTTCTTGAGCTTCGTCCGCTTCCCAATGTTGCCAAATATGTTTAGAATCAACAACTGTGACTACTGCATCTAATGACAATTGACTTTGTAGATCTTCATCAACAAAAAACGTTTGAATTACAGGTGCAGGATCTGCTAAACCAGTAGTTTCAATTACTAAATGATCAAATTTATCTCGGCGTTTCATTAAATTGCCAATAATGCGAATTAAATCACCGCGAACTGTACAACAAATACAGCCATTATTCATTTCAAATATTTCTTCATCTGCATCAATTACCAATTGATTATCAATACCTACTTCACCAAACTCGTTAACAATAACGGCAACTTTTTTACCATGTTCGTAGGTAAGAATATGATTTAATAATGTAGTTTTACCCGCGCCTAAATAGCCAGTTAAAACGGTTACTGGTACTGAATTGAATGTTTCTAAAGTCATCATAGTTTATCCGTTTACTTATTTCAGGAACAGAGTATTAGCCAAGACGGAGTGCAAACAGTTTAGAGGTAGGTTTTCAAGCTATTCGCCGTCTTGTAGTGTCCAAATAATAGCTTAGAAGTCACCAAGATTGAATGTCAAGATAAAAATGTTTGGCTTTTCGATACTTATTATGCTAAATTACTAGTAAAAGAGAGAATAGAGAACATTTTGCCATATTTTTGAATATCATTAGACAACCTTAACACAGAGATCACCACCTCAATCGTTGAGATAAGGTCAGTGAAAAAACGAGAAGCCGTTGGGTTTCATGCTTCAAACCAACCTACGGAAGAGCGCTCATACTATTGGTAATAGTCCAAATATCCACTAAAAGCAATAATAAAGTACAACCAAATAAAATGATATACATCCAAGGTTGTGAGAAAGGGTTAACATCATGTGTATTAATATTAGTTTTTTCTTGAACCATCTTGAGTAACCGAGATAAACCAGCTATACGCATGGGTAATAAATAACCTTTACCATCATGACTGACAAAATAATATACCAATCCTCCTTGACCAGTAGTACGTGGTTTTAAATCTTTAATATCCGACCAAAGCAATGACCAACCAGGAAGGAAAAAGCGTGGTATCCACATTGGATAAGTGACTTGAATTTTTTCCTCATCTGCTATCACTCTTTCAGAAAGTACAGCATATAAAATCACAAAACCGGCGATAATTCCTATGATTAACAATGATGGAGAAACAGAAGCAGAAGTAAATTTAGCTAAAATAGGTAAAGGAATTGTTAAAGCTATATATAATGTTAATAATGTGATGCGAATAATGGGGGATAAGCGAAAAATAGCATTTGTGGTCATGGTAGTTATTGAAAATGAAGTTAGCTATATTTATAGTAACTAATTTTATTTTGGCGAACTGACAAGTTAGAACTTACGCGCTTTGCGATCGCTCATAACTACCCTAATTTTAGACTATTACTAGGTCGCGCTTCGCTATCGTTCATAAATTGCGGATCTATTTTATCATAACCATTAAATAAGAACAATTGACCGCAGATAAACGCAGATAAACACAGATAAATTCATGGATTTGATGATTCTCCCCCACCTCGATGTGATCTCAATCCTCAATTGGCACATCTACTTAATCTTTGAATTCTTTAGTTTATCTAAAATCACGTCTAAGTTATGAAAATCCCTTTCTAAGATAGAAGCAGCGATCGCAAATCGCCATAAATAAACACGACCTCATAGCCAACTGCTAGGGAAAAACTAATATGACTCAAGAATCAGAATCTTTGGATTTGTCCACAGATAAAGCTTTAGATCGTGATTGTACAACATTATCCCGCCACATCCTCCAACAACTACAGAGTTTTGGCCCCGATGCCCAGGATTTAAGTGCGCTCATGAACCGCATCGCTTTAGCGGGTAAATTAGTTGCCCGTCGCTTGAGTCGCGCCGGTTTAATGGAAGGAGTTCTCGGATTCACTGGAGAAGTCAACGTCCAAGGAGAATCCGTCAAAAAAATGGATGTTTACGCCAACGAAGTATTTATTTCCGTCTTCAACCAAAGCGGCTTAGTCTGTCGTCTCGCTTCCGAAGAAATGGAAAAACCCTACTACATCGCCGAAAACTGCCCCATCGGTCGTTATACCCTACTTTATGACCCCATTGACGGCTCATCCAACACAGATAACAACCTCAGTTTAGGTTCTATCTTTGCCATTCGTCAGCAAGAAGGAGCAGACTTAGATGGTGAAGCCAAAGATTTACTTACCAATGGTCGCAAACAATTAGCCGCCGGATATATTCTTTATGGACCTAGCACCATGCTGGTTTACACCATAGGTACAGGAGTACATTCCTTCATCCTTGATCCTAGCCTGGGTGAATTTATTCTCTGTCAAGAAAATATCAAAATGCCCAATCACGCCGCCACCTATAGCGTTAATGACGGTAACTTCTGGCAATGGGAAGAACCTTATCGAGAATATATCCGTTATGTTCATCGCACCGAAGGCTATAGTTCCCGTTACAGTGGCGCAATGGTCAGCGATATTCACAGAATCTTATTACAAGGTGGAGTATTTCTTTACCCAGGAACACTACAAAAACCAGAAGGTAAATTACGGTTACTTTATGAAACCGCCCCTTTAGCATTTTTAATTGAGCAAGCTGGGGGTGTAGCAACCACAGGAACAATGGATATTTTAGATGTCATTCCCACCAAACTGCACCAACGCACCCCATTAATTATTGGTAGTAAAGAAAACGTAGCCAAAGTCATGTCTTTTCTCAAAACAGATAATTAGGGCTAGGAGTCAGGAGTCAGGAGGAAGAATTAGAAGAAGAGAAGAATAGTCTTGAATCTGGTCAAGTGATAGGTTTTTGCTAATTTCAACCCTTATTCCCTGGATTCTGGATTCTAAATTCTGGATTCTGAATTCTAATTCTGTACCCCATATACCTGCAACAATCAATCCGTGTCTTTTCTGTGTCATTCATGAACTCTTTAAAAGGCAAAATCAAGCTATTCTCACCTGTAGAGGAAATTGGGGTAATTGGCAAAGATTAGAACCTAAACCCCAATTCAAATCCCAAATCTAAAATCTAAAATCTAAAATCCTATGGTCAGTTTGTTAGAAAATCCATTGCGTGCCGGTCTACAGCAGCAAGGGATGCCCGAACCACAAATAATTGTCATCTTTGGTGCTTCTGGAGACTTAACCTGGCGGAAACTAGTCCCAGCACTATACAAACTGCGGAGAGAAAGACGGATTCCCGCAGAAACCACCATTGTAGGCGTAGCCCGTCGAGAATGGAGTCATGAATACTTCCGTGAACAAATGCAAAAAGGCATGGAAGAAGCTCATGCCAGTGTAGAACTAGGCGAACTTTGGCAAGACTTTTCTCAAGGTTTATTTTACTGCCCAGGGAACATAGACGACCCAGCCGGCTACCAAAAACTCAAAACCCTATTAGCTGAACTAGACGAAAAACGGGGAACACGCGGAAACCGGATGTTCTACCTTTCCGTTGCCCCCAACTTCTTCCCCGAAGCTATCAAACAACTAGGGTTAGCCGGAATGTTAGATGATGCCGAAAAACATCGTTTAGTCATCGAAAAACCCTTTGGACGTGATTTAGCCTCCGCTCAAAACCTTAACCAAGTAGTCCAGAAGGTTTGTAAAGAAAATCAAGTCTATCGCATTGATCACTACTTAGGTAAAGAAACAGTCCAAAACTTATTAGTGTTCCGGTTTGCCAATGCCATCTTTGAACCTTTGTGGAATCGGCAATTTGTTGACCACGTACAAATCACCGTAGCCGAAACCGTAGGCGTTGAAGACCGGGCTGGCTATTATGAAAGCGCCGGCGCACTCCGGGATATGTTGCAAAACCACCTGATGCAGCTTTATTGTTTAACAGCAATGGAAGCGCCTAACGCTATGGATGCTGATAGTATCCGTACAGAAAAAGTTAAAGTGCTACGAGCTACACGTTTGGCTAATGTTCATGATTTATCAAAATCAGCAATTCGTGGACAGTACAGTGCAGGCTGGATGAAAGGACAACAGGTAGAAGGGTATCGAAATGAACCAGGAGTTAATCCTGAATCTACCACCCCTACCTATGTGGCGATGAAATTTTTAGTAGATAATTGGCGTTGGAAAGGTGTTCCTTTCTACCTGAGAACTGGCAAGCGGATGCCCAAAAAAGTTAGTGAAATTGCTATTCACTTCCGCGAAGTTCCTTCCAGAATGTTCCCCTCCGCATCCCAGCAAGCTAACCCCAACGTTTTGACCATGCGGATACAACCTAATGAAGGTATTTCCCTCCGGTTTGATGTAAAAATGCCCGGTGGCGATTTCCGTACTCGTTCCGTAGATATGGATTTCAGCTATGGTTCTTTTGGAATTACAGCTACTTCTGATGCCTATGACCGCCTCTTTCTTGATTGTATGATGGGCGACCAAACTCTATTTACAAGAGCAGATGAAGTAGAAGCCGCTTGGCAAGTAGTTACACCAGCCCTATCTGTATGGGATTTACCCGCAGATCCAGCAACCGTTCCTCAGTATGAAGCAGGTACTTGGGAACCAGAAGAGGCCGAATTATTAATTAACCAAGACGGTCGCCGCTGGCGCAGACTTTAATTAGTCATTAGTCATTGGTCATTGGTCAGTAGCAAAACAACAAAGAACAACTGACAACTGACAAAGAACAACTGACAACTGACAAAAAACAACTGACAAAGAACAACTGACAACTGACAAATATGATTTCCCAAGCACCAACAATTTATTCTTTGCAAGCGCCCAAGGATGTTTCCCTCACCGAAATTGAAGTAGAACTTACTAAAGTTTGGCAAAGTTACGGTATTCAGGGAGAAGACGGTGGTTTACCCGCTGCTACCCGCGCCACAACATTTACTTTGGTGGTTTACGAACCTGAAGAAACCCAGTATTTGTTAACTGCAACAGGTTTTTATAAGGGTCCTATTGATGGCATTTTGGGACCGCAAACAAAAACAGCATTGCAGGAATTACAAAAAAAGCATCATCTTCCAGAAACTGGTAGTGCAACACCAGAAACTCTCACTGCTTTGCGGCAAGAATATTTCCAAAAGCAGCACACCGGACCAAACGGAGATAATCATGGTGCAGCCAAGGGCTATACTTTCAGTCCTACCAGTCCTACTATTGCGGACGAAATAGCTATCCGTAATCCCTGCCGAATCATTGCTTTATGTCCTATAGCTGGGGATGATGAAGGGGTAAAAGCTCAAGTTTCTGCCTATTGTCCCATTCAAAAGCAGTCTTCTAGCACTCTTGTTTGCTGTGAATATATTACGCTTACTGGTACTGCTGCGGCGTTAGAACGCATTGGGGGCATGATTCCCGCTTTATTGATTGGTGGTTTACCTAAGTTCCTGTGGTGGAAAGCTACACCGGATGCGGCTAACCCTTTGTTTAAACGATTAGCCGCAGTTTGCAACAATGTCATTGTTGATTCTTGCAACTTTAATACACCAGAAGATGATTTAGTCAGCTTACAACATTTGGTAGAAACTGGTGTACCTTTGGCTGATTTAAATTGGCGGCGGTTGTCAGCATGGCAGGAGTTGACAGCACAAGCTTTTGATGCGCCGATTAGACGCGCTGCGCTCAAGGAAATTGATCGTGTCAATATTGATTACGAAAAAGGTAATGCTGCTCAAGCATTGTTGTATTTGGGTTGGTTAGCGAATCGTTTAGAATGGCAGCCAGTTTCCTATAAACAGGAAAACGGTGATTATGATATCACTTCTATTCAATTCCTGTCTCAAGACCAAAAACACATAGAAGTTGAGTTAGCAGGTGTTCCCATTGCTGATATTGGGGAGATTGTCGGTGATTTAATTGGTTTGCGCTTGAGTTCTACTAATATTCAAGCTAATTGTGGAACTGTGATTTGTTCGGAAACTGGCGGTTGTATGCGAATGGAAACTCATGGTGGCGCTCAGTCGTCTGGTTTGTTCCAACAGGTTACTTCTCTTTCGGAACAAAAGGCAGAGGCTTTGTTGAGTCAACAGGTGCAACGCTGGGGACGTGAAGCTTTATTTGAGGACAGTCTAACTGCAATTGGTAACACTATTAAGTTAGGAAAATAGTTGATGGTAATGGGTAATGGGTAATGGGTAATGGGTAATGGGTAATGGGTAATGGGTAATACTCTTGCCTGTTCCCTGTTCCCTTTTTTAAACATTAAAAAACCCGGCTGAACCGGGCAGATGTCCTGTTTGTCAAGTGTTAGCTCATGATAATTATTGGTTGATTTCACAAGTTAAAGGACAAGCTGCATAAACAGTGGTTTGGGTTTTTTCAGCTTCATCATGTAACCAATTTAACCATTTTATTTGCTTAGGATGAATACCTTTAGCTGTTAGCACTCCAGCAGCAATTAATACTGCCATGACATTAAACGTTACTAAGCCACCTGCCACAATTAACACGGCACTAGCAGGCATCACAGATTGCAAAACAATGGATAGCAAGCAGCCGACTGTAGCCATTAATACAACCAATGGAAAACCAACAACTAACAAGCACACTGCCAAAGTAAATGTCCAGATTAAAAAGCTTCTCATCATTAACAAGGAGTGGGTCCGAACTAGATTAGAGCTTTGAGCCGAAACCATGACTTTTCCTCCTAATACACAGCAAGTTTAAATTTCAGTTTTTTATCACTCGAAAGCGAATTAACTGAATTTTGTTTCAGTGAAATTTAGTATATAAAACCTTAGCCCCAAAATGAGCATTTCTTTACTAAAGTTTACAGTTGATTTTTTCTAGTTATGAATGATAATTCACATATACCCACAGGTAAGGGAAGGAGTTATGGTATATGCCTTGAGATATAGGGTCTAATGGTAGATGAGAAGCAGATATTGATCCCGGCAATCTGATTGCCCAGATGCTTAACATTTCTTATGGAAAACGATATGATTTCTCATAATTTATCAAGAGGTGATAAAAAATAGGCTATGGGTAGTGGGTAATTCTGAACTTTCGTCACTTTCACTCGTTTCTCTACCCTAAATTACTTAATATTATTAGTTACTGATATGTTACGTAAATTTTACGGAAAATCAAGGATAATCAGTATGTGTTAAAAAATATGTATGTTGGTGAATAACCGACTAGAAAGACTGCATAACAGAGACAGGAGGCAGGGGGCAGGGAGCAAAGGGAAAATATTTGCTACTGACAACTGACGACTGACAACTAACAACTGACAACTGACGACTTACGAATAATCAATTACTAATTAACAAAGGTGAAGATATATGACAGAATCACAAACATTTAGAATGCCGCCACCTTTACCAAAGGCAAAAGTACAGCCTCAAGTGGCAAATTTAGAAATGAATGCACCAGCACCGCCAATAATTACTACACCACCACCAATATTGCCCAATTCAAATGGGTCAACAAATGAACCTGGAGGACGGACTTTGGCGCAGCTTGTTCAGGAAGCTTTTGATGAGGGTTATTCTGATATTCACTTAGGGGTGGGGGAAATTCCCCGCTTCCGTAACCGGGGGGAAATTCTGACGACAAATTATCCTGAAGCTGATAAACCGACTTTTATGCGGTGGTTGCGGGAAATTCTCTCTGATTCGGAAATTCAAAGGTTTCAAGAACATTTAGAATTTGATGGTGCGACTCAGTACGATTTTGCCCGTGTGCGGATTAATGTGTTTGATTCACTGCGTGGTTATGCAATGGTACTGCGGTTGATTCCTCTCAAAATTCTATCTATGGAGCAGTTGCGTTTACCACCTGTGTTTAGAGATATTTGTCACCATCACAAGGGTTTAGTTTTGGTAACGGGTCCTACTGGTTCGGGTAAGTCTACGACAATGGCAGCGATGGTTGATTATATCAATCGGGAGATGGCTAAACATATTATTACGATTGAGGACCCGGTGGAATTTGTCCATCAAAGCCGTAAGTCTTTGGTGAAACAGCGGGAGGTGGGAATGCACACTCGTAAGTTTGATAATGCTTTGAAAGCAGCTTTGCGGGAAGATCCAGATTTAATTCTGGTGGGGGAAATGCGGGATAAGGAAACGGTGAATACGGCACTGAAGGCGGCACAAACGGGTCACTTGGTGATGGGAACTCTGCACACGAATAGTGCGGTAAAAACTATTGAACGGATTCTCAATTTGTATTCGGGTGAAGAACAGGAAGCTATGCGGATAGCGGTTGCGGAATCTTTAGTAGCGGTGATTGCTCAAGGTTTGTGCCGAACTACAGATGGTAAACGGGCGGCTTTCCACGATATTCTTATTAATACTGAGGCTGTTAAGGAATGGGTGAAGGATGGCAAGTATGATGAGATTGCGGAGTTAATGAAACAAGCTGGTTTTGATGGCATGGTGACAATGAATCAGTCATTGCTCAATCTTTACCAAGAAGGTCGGATTACTGAGGAAACGGCGTTGGAAATGTCGCCAACTCCTAACGAAATGGCGCAATTCCTCCGAGGTCGTGTTTAATGGGTCAGTTGTTAGTTGTTCCCTGTTCTTGAAGTCCTAAACATCTGTGAGTAAGTTGAATCTAGACAAACTTTCTAAACCCCAGTTGTTCAAGGGTATTGCCTTGTTTACGCCTGGAGGGGATTTGATTTATTGTATTGACCCTAGTAAGCAAGGACGATGGCATTTAAATTTATGTGCGGCTTTGCAGGAAATTCTTGATTTACCGGAGCCGCCACATTTTTTAGTGCCTTGTTATACTGCAACTATTGATCACTGGTTAAATCCTCGGACTCAACAAGTACAAATTTTTGTGGAAGCTTATCCGGCGGTGATGAGGCATCAGGCTGTATTGAATGCGATTTTTGGGACGGGGGATTTGGTGTGGCAATCAGCACCTTGGCAGGATGGTTTGTGCGATCGCTTGGTATTATCAACTTATCGTTCGACATTTCCTCAACTTTGGCAAGATCATGATTTAATTGTGCGTTTGGATTTGGCTGATTCTCCCTCGCAATCCCAGCCACCAGTTGTCAATAGACAACCTGTGCTACACAATATTCAAGCACCTCCAGGCTTTGTTTTGCGCTTGTTTGTGGCTGGTCATAGTGCGACTACAGAAAAAATTTTACAGAACTTGCACGAATCCTTAGAGCGATCGCTAGGATATCCTTATACTCTCAAAGTTATTGATGTCCTCACAAATCCAGAACAAGCAGAAATTGATCAAGTTTCCGCTACTCCTACTTTAGTTAAAGTTTGGCCTCATCCCATTCGGCGCATGGTTGGTAATTTAGATAATATGGACAAACTTTTACAAATGTTAGCGGGACAATGAGTCAGGAGGTAGGGGCGCAGGGCCTGCGCCCAGTCAGGAGTCACCGAGGAAGAAGGAAGAAGGAAGAATGTTTGATTAGGTTGGTAAAGGATCAAATATTAAAAATTGAAAACTTAGGATTTTTGTAAATATGAACCTTACTTGGTTAGATAGTAATAGTTGGTTAATTGAAATTGGTGAACAACGAATACTCATTGACCCTTGGTTAATTGGTGATTTAACCTTTAATAATTTAGATTGGTTATTTAAAGGTTCTCGTTCTCAGGATCGGTCAATACCAGATAATATAAACTTAATTTTGCTTTCTCAAGGCTTAGAAGATCACGCACACCCACCCACATTAAAGCAACTTAATAAAAATATCCCTGTTGTCGCTTCCCCCAATGCCGCCAAAGTTGTCAAACAACTGGGTTATCAACAAATCATTAGTCTTAATCATGGTGAAACCTTCACCTTAAATAATCATGTAGAAATTAAAGCTTTTCCTGGTTCTCCCATTGGACCAACCCTATTAGAAAATAGTTATCTACTTAAAAATTTAGCCAATAATTCCACACTGTATTATGAACCTCATGGCTATCATTCCCCCCAACTCAAAGAACTAGCATCCATTGATATAGTAATTACTCCAATCATTGATTTAGGATTACCTGTACTCGGTCCGATTATCAAAGGCATGAACAGCGCCCTAGAAGTGACAAAATCCGTAAAACCTCAATTTATCCTCCCTACCGCAGCCGGAGGGGATATTGTGTTTGCAGGACTATTAGTACAATTCCTCCAAGAAAAGGGAACTGTAGCCGAATTTCAGACATTGTTAGAGAAAAATCATTTAACAACCAAGGTAATCGCCCCTAAACCCGGTGAAAAAGTTATTCTATAGTTCGTTCGCAATCAAAGCTAATTTCAGAGTATTATCAATTACGATTTAAAGACTTGATGTGGATATATCCAAGTCAAGTTTTTTCCATATCTGAGGAGTGTGATAAACTATGGCAAAAATTCGTGTTTCCCTAGCCTTGAGTCTAGCTACCCTAGCCAGTGGTTTCTTATTAGCCGCTTGCGAAAATCCCAATCCCCCATCATCTACTGGAAGTAGTACCACTTCCCCAACCGCTACAACTACAACCAGTGATACCAAAGGATTGAAAATTGGGAGTTTATTACCCACAACAGGTGACTTAGCTTCCATTGGACAACAAATGGTTGGTTCAGTTCCCTTACTGGTAGAAACAGTTAACGCTTGTGGGGGCGTAAATGGTGAAAAAGTCACTTTAGTACAAGTAGACGACCAAACAGACCCTAAAGCCGGTGCTGCGGGAATGACCAAATTAGCAACTTTAGATAAAGTTGGTGGCGTAGTTGGTTCTTTTGCTAGTAGCGTTTCCACTGCGGCGGTTTCTGTGGCTGTACCCAACAAAGTCATGTTGATTTCTCCTGGTAGCACCAGTCCCGTATTTACCGACAAAGCTAAAAAAGGCGACTTTCAGGGCTTTTGGGCGCGGACTGCTCCTCCTGATACCTACCAAGCATTGGCTTTAGCCCAACTTGCTAAGAAAAAAGGTTTTAAAAGAGTTTCCACAGTAGTTATTAACAATGACTATGGTGTGGGTTTTGAAAAAGCATTTGTAGAAACTTTTGAAAAATTAGGCGGAACAGTAATTAATAAAGATAAGCCTATTCGCTATGATCCCAAAGCCCAAACTTTTGATACAGAAGCAACTGCTGCCTTTGCTGGGAAACCAGATGCGGTTTTAGGGGTTTTATATGCGGAAACTGGAAGTTTATTTCTCAAAGCTGCTTATCAGCAAGGTGTCACCAAAGGTGTACAAATTTTACTCACAGACGGCGTAAAATCTCCTACTTTCCCTGACCAAGTTGGTAAAGGTAGTGATGGTAAGTATATTTTATCGGGGGCAATTGGTACAGTTCCCGGTTCTAGTGGTAAAGGTTTAGACAACTTTAATAAACTTTGGCAAGAGAAAAAAGGCGGTTCTCCTGGAGAATACGCACCTCAAGCTTGGGATGCTGCGGCATTGTTGGTATTAGCTGCCCAAGCTGCTAAGGACAATACAGGGACTGGTATTTCTAGTAAAATTCGGGAAGTCTCCGCTGGTAGTGGTACACCAGTTAGCGATGTTTGTGAAGGATTGAAGCTGCTGAAAGAAGGCAAACAAATTAATTACCAAGGCGCAAGCGGTGATGTAGATGTTGATGCTAACGGTGATGTTATTGGTACTTATGATGTTTGGACTGTGGGCGATGATGGCAAAATCAAGGTGATTGATAAGGTTAGTCCTAAGTAGGGGAGTAGGGGATGTAGGGGAGTAGGGGATGTAGGGGATGTAGGGGATGTAGGGGATGTAGGGGAGTAGAGGAGTAGGGGAGTAGGGGAGAAAATTATCTTCTTTCTTCCTAAACTCCTAAACTCCTAAACTCCTAAACTCCTAAACTCCTAAACTCCTAAACTCCTGAACTCCTGAACTCCTGACTCCTAGCTTCTAAAAACCAGTAAAGTTATAACCGACTCCTAATAAAATTCCGACATCAGTTTGATCAAAAAATCCAGCGTTGACTGCGGCTGTAGCGGTTAATCTACTATTGAGAGGTACGTCTATACCACCCGTAACTAGCAAAGCAGCTTCAGTGTCAGATTGATCACCTGTTTTAATGGCTGCACCTAGTCCAATATAAGGAGCTATAGGTAAAGGTTCTGTAAATTGATCTGGTGATTTAAAAGCAAAGTCGTAAGTAATAGGAGCAAGAAATGTTGTATCTGTTCCTAGTATTACTGAGGGTCTGACTGATAAGGTTTTGGTCAAACCAATTTTACTGATAACAGTGAAATTACCATCACTCAAAGCTGAAGTTCCACCGGAAGCGCCAACGTTGAGACCGACACCGATGTAGCTACTACCACCACGAGTGGTTCTACCTATGCCAATCGGACTTTGTGCTATTTGATTGGATGGTTCTGTTTTTTCGGTAGCTTGTGTAGAACCAGAATTGAGCATAACTGATGAAGTTTCTACAGTTCCTGGTACGGGTGTAATTGTCCGACTGGTTATTTCTTCAGTAGAAACGGTAGATATTGATACTTGGTTGTTAGAGATGGCAATTGTTTCCGGTTCAACGGTCTGAGCATTTACGGAAACTCCGCTACCTAAAACTACCAAAGCTACAAGACTTGGTAAAGCTAAACAACTTTTACGAAAAATAATATTACTCATGTTCACTCCTCAATAAATTAAGATTGATACCTATCTAGATATCATAAAAATACCCGGTAAGTGGGAAACTCAGACACTTCAGTGCTGAGAGGGAAAGGACACTTCGACAAGCTCAGTGACCGCTCGTGCGGTTTTAACCGCCTTGAATATTTTTCATTACCGCCTTGGAGTTGGTAAATTCGGGGTACTTTTGTGGTGTACTTTCAACGGGACAATTACCGATTCAAATTTCCCAACTCTGTACGCATAATGTGTTGCTCCGAAGAGCCTCCCATTTCTGGGGTAATGTTAGCTGAATGCCTCCGGCACGCTCCGCGAACGTCAATGTTTTAAGAGCTTTTTAGACTTGCAACACTGTTTCAGGGACTTTAAAACTGTTTAATTGCAAATGACAGAGCAGGGAACTAGCTACGCATTCCAGGGTGTCGTGACTCAAAAAACGTAGTCAGTTAAGACTTAGACTGGTCAGTACAGCTTGCAATTTCTTACAAGCTCAGTCCCTTTAGGGCTGAGTTACTGACCTCAAGTTCACAAATCTCGTTAATACTCACCATTTAACACCAAAAATCAAAATTTGGATCTTGATTTTGTTTAATTACTGAAGTTTTGACTAAGCCATAAAAAATGACTCAGCAGGTCTGAGTCAATCAGAGACTTAGGGTGACACTTTTTTCCTGGTCGCCAACCAGGAGACTTTCCTACTTACTGGGTATCCTTATGAATTAAATAAAGTACAAAAGTAGGGTGTGTAAAGCCCTTGTGGGCATGGCTTCGCTTAGAGCGACAGCGTAACGCACCATTCCAGGTTAAATCAGAATTGCAGATTATTAAATTTACGTTCCTAAATTGGTGTTACCCAATATTTAATTCCTTGGACAATTTTTTGTTGTAATCCAAATTTGGGTAAGTCATCTTCATTCCAGCCTAAATAAGTCCAATGGGGAAGATCACTAAGTACAGTTTGAAACCAGCCATTTTCATTTAAAGCTTGTCTTTGGGCTGATGTTGATACTTGTAAATCAATTGCTAATCCCCATAGATGTTGTGATGTGCCGGGGGGGGCAACTAAACCGAGAATTTTTGTTTCTTCTCCGGTTTTTACTCGCGTCAAGGTTTCGCTATTTGCATATTTGTTCCAAAATCTTAAATTGGTGGCAAAATTGCGAAGACAATCGCCAGCGTACCCTGATTTTAAAGGAATATTTGCTAAACTTTTGGCTTGATTTAAAGCTTCAGCGGCGGTTTTTTGTAAATAACATTCTTGTGTGTCATTGACTAAAGCTATACTGATTGTATCCTGAAAAGATTGGGTTTCTGATTCGTTATCTAAAATTACTTTTTGTGGTAAGTTAATTCCTGGCTTTTGATTAATAAATACTGTCCCATAAGCACGCAGTAAAATATATTCAAAGGTATCAATTTGGGGAATTGTGGGGATTTTTTGGGCGGTTACTGCTAAGAAACGTTGTTGATCATCTAATTGCTGATTGGGAATAAATTGTGTATTTACAGATGTTGTTGAGTTGTGACAAGGTACGTCGGAGTTAGTTACACAGTCTTGTGTGATTTGAGGTGTTTGTGCTGACTGATTTTGGGAAATTTTGTGAATAGAGACTAAGCTAACACTAACAAAAATAATTATAGTCACAAATGCTGCTATTTTCAGAACTAGTTTCATGAAAATATTACTTATCTTGAAAATTTCGATTTTATCATATCGTGAATTCTAGTCGTTTTTTTGTATTATTAGGTTAATTACTGTTGTGTTTAATCATTTTTATCAAAATAATGAATTTTAAAAACTCTCGCATCCAAACTTTAGTTATTTATGGAATACTAGGAGCGATCGCATTGGTGATGCTATTTCCGCTATTATGGCTAATCAGTACAGCTTTAAAATCACCAACGGAAAATATCTGGCAGTCACCACCGCAATTATTACCCAATCAACCAACATTAGAAAACTTTTCCAGAGTTTGGCAATCCTTACCTTTTGGAACTTATTTGTACAATAGTATACTAATATCAGTCTTAACAGTGGGCTTAAATTTGTTATTTTGTTCCTTAGCAGCTTACCCTTTGGCTAGACTATCATTTGTGGGCAGAAATGGGATTTTTATTGCTATTGTGTCCACAATTATGATTCCTTTCCAAATTGTCATGATTCCTTTGTATATTTTAACAGTGCAACTAGGATTGCGAAATAGTTACTTAGGGATAATTTTTCCGAGTTTAGCATCTGCTTTTGGTATATTTTTACTCCGGCAGGCTTTAATGAGTGTGCCAAAAGAAATTGAGGAAGCGGCTCGCTTAGATGGCAGTTCTGAGTTAGGATTATGGTGGTGCGTAATGCTACCTGCTATTCGCCCAGCATTAATTACTTTGGCTATTTTTGTCTTTATTGGTGCTTGGAGTGACTTTTTGTGGCCTTTAATTGTCATTCAGGATGAAAGTTTATATACTTTACCATTAGGGGTAGCTAAGTTAGCGGGAACATTTTCCTTAGATTGGCGGTTGGTAGCTGCTGGTTCAGTAATTTCTGTTACTCCAGTGTTAGTATTATTTTTGTTTTTACAGAAATATATTGTCCCTACGGATACGGGGAGTGGAGTTAAGGGCTAAAAATGCAGACAAAAAAAAGTTTCAATTTAGATTTAGAACAAATTATTATTCCTTATCCTATTACATTGACGGGTGATACCTGTGCTGTCAATGCAGTCAAATTAATGACTCAGGTAGACGATATTTCTGATATTACTGAGGATTTAAAATTAAAAAATTATCTTCAGTACGGGGAACAATCCTGTTGTGTTCTGGTTCTAGATCAGGAACATCTAGTAGGAATTTTTACAAAAAAGGATATCCTCAATTGTGTGGAAATGGGAATAAATTTGGAGCAAGTTACTTTAGCAGAGGTAATGAGGGAGCATCCAATTACATTAAAGAAATCAGAATTTACGAATATTAGTGTAGTTTTAAATTTGTTTCAGACATATAAAATACATCATGTAGTAGTAGTAAATGATGAAGGTGCTTTAGTAGGAATTATCACCCCAAATAGTATATTCAATACTTTTAACCCTCTGCAAATGTATGAAGAAAATAATCTTTTACGACAAAAGGTTAGTCAACTAGAAATTGAAAAAGCAGAAATTTTGCAAAAGCAAAGTAGTGAACTGGAAAACCAGGTTCATGAACGAACTACGGAACTAATAGAACAAATCAAAATAGATCACTTATTGGTGATGCTTTCACAGAAAATTCGTAACTCTTTTGATTTGGATGTAATTTTACAAACGGCTGTTTCGGAAATTCAAAACTATTTGCAAGTAGATCGGGTAATTATCTATGAATTTAACAGAGAATGGAGTGGTCGAGTTGTAGCTGAATCATTAAAAACAGAAGAAGCTTCCTTGTTGGGTGTTGTTTTGCATGATCCTTGTTTTGCACCTGATTGGGTTGAACATTATACAAATGGTCGGGTGCGAAAGATTCATGATATTTATGATTCTCAGTTGTCTCCTTGTCATATTCAATTACTAGCAGAAAATCATATTCGTGCCAATCTAGTTGTACCAATTGTTTATCAAAATCAATTATGGGGATTAATCGGCGCTCATCAAGCCTCTGAACCTCGGATATGGCAATCTTTAGAAGTTGAACTGCTAGAAAATTTATCTGTTCAATTAGCGATCGCTATTCAACAATCCCAACTCTATCAACAAGTTCAAAAAGAGTTAAAAGAACGGATTGCAGCACAATCAAAACTGAGAAGACTGAATAAAACATTGGAGCAACGAGTAATTGAACGGACTGAAGAGTTATATGAAAGTCAAGAATATTTACGTCAAATCACAGAAAATATTGATAGTGTTTTTTGGATAGAAAGTCTGGAAACAGGTCAAATTCTTTATGTTTCCCCAGCCTATCAGAAAATTTGGGGATATTCATGTCGAGAACTCTATCAATCACCCTATAAATGGCTAGATTCTATTCATCCAGAGGATTTACCTCAGATTATGGCAGCTTTATCCAAAAAAATTAATGGTGAATATAATGAACAATATCGGATCATTCGTAGCGATGGAGAAATTCGCTGGATTTATGATCGAGCTTTTCCCATCTGTGATCAAGAAGGTAATATTTACAGAATTGCGGGGATTGCGGAAGATATTACCCAACAAAAACAGATTGAAGAAACACTAAAATTACAAGAGCGAGCGATCGCCGCCAGTAATAATGGTATTATTATTGTTGATGCTAGACTATCTGAAAAAAAGACAATTTTTGTTAACACTGCTTTTGAAAAAATTACAGGCTATTCAGCACAGGAAGTAATTGGACGCAACTGCCGATTTCTCCAAGGTAATGATCAACAACAAACAGGGTTACAAACACTGCGTACAGCCATCCAAAATCAAACAAATTGTCTGGTTACTATCCGTAACTATCGTAAAGATGGTAGTCTATTTTGGAATGAACTGAGCATTTCTCCGATTTACGATGATCAAGGTAATCTTACTCATTTTATCGGCATTCAAAACGATGTAACGGCCCGTAAGTTGGCAGAAGAACAAATAAAATCTTCTTTACAAGAAAAAGAAATTTTACTCAAAGAAGTTCACCATCGCGTGAAAAATAATCTCTTAGTAGTATCGAGTCTTTTATATTGGCAAGCTGAATATCTTGCAGATCCGGTAGCCATTAAGATTTTTGAACAAAGCCAATATCGCATCCAATCAATGGCACTTATCCATGAAAAACTCTATCAATCTAAAAACCTAGCTGAAATTGATTTAAGTGAATATTTACAAACTGTTGCTCAACAATTAGAATCTTCATTGAACTTAGAGTCAAAAACAATAACCATTAACTTTGATCTGCAACCCATTTTCTTAAATATCGAAACAGTTACACCCTGTGGTTTAATTATCAATGAATTAATTTGTAATGCCTTTGAACACGCTTTTCCTAATCATGAAACTGGGCAAATTTGGATTAGAGTTAAAGAAAATGCCCAAAAGCAAGTTACTATAACCATTGAAGATAATGGTGTTGGGTTTCCCGCAGATTTAGATTTTCAAAATACAGAATCTTTAGGGTTACAATTAATTTGTTTATTAACTAAACAATTAGATGGAAAAATTACAGTTAGTTCCCACAATGGGACTGCATTTACTTTGACTTTTTCAGAATTACGTTATCGCCAGAGGATTGAAAATTATGACAAGCACTAAAATATTAATTGTTGAAGATGAACTTTTAATTGCCAATAATTTAGCCAGAAAATTGACCACTTTTGGATATAAAATTGTAGATATAGTTTCTTCAGGCGAAAAAGCTATTCAGATTGCTGGAGAAAAACAGCCTGACTTGATACTAATGGATATTGTTATTAAAGGTGAAATGGATGGTATAGAAGCGGCAGCCAAAATCTCTCAAAAATATGGTATTCCAGTTATTTATCTAACGGCTTATGCTGATAACGAGACTTTAAATAGAGCTAAAGCTACAACTCCTTTTGGTTATATTTTTAAACCATTTAAAGATAGAGAATTACAAGTAGCAATTGAAATAGCTTTGCAAAAGCACCAAACTGATTTAGAGCAACAAAGGGGATATCTAGCACAAGTTGAGAGCATTGAACAAAAACTCAGTCAAGTCCAAAAATTTGATCCTCTCACTCAGTTATTAAATCGTCATGGTTTACAGGAAGAATTTGATAAAATTGTGGATAAATTTATTAATAACCTGATTGAAACTACAGAACCATCATCAAATTATTTTCCTTATTTGCCTATTTTTTGTCTCAGTTTTGATCGGTTAGAGCGACTTTATCAAACTCTTGAACCAGCAGAAACCAACTTACTCATCATTAAATTAACAGAAAGGTTAAAATCAGTAATTGCCGATCAAGGGATTCTAGCTCGAACTAATAATAATGAGTTTGTCATTATTGCCGGAGCAATAGAATATCGTAACCAAGCGGTTGCTATAGCTCAATCCTTAATAGAAAGCACCACTGAGCCAATTTTAATTGATAACCGACAAATATTTGTTACTGCGAGTATCGGCACTGCATTTTACTATCATCCCTACCATTTAGAAACCTTATTACAACATTGTCGTCTGGTGATAGCCAAAGTGCAAAAATCAGGAGGTAACGCCTATGAATTTTATAACCCTAATCTAGAAGATCCAACTTCAAGCAAGCAACTATCTTGGGAGGCAGATTTACACCATGCACTCGCCAATAATCAGTTTCAATTATATTTTCAACCCATAGTTAATATCAAAACTGGTAAAATTGTCGCTGCTGAGGCTTTAATTCGCTGGTTACATCCTGAGTATGGAATTATTTCACCTACCGATTTTATTTTCATAGCGGAACAAAAAGGCTTGATGATTGAAATTGGTAAATGGGTGTTTAAAAATGTTTGCACATATCTGACAGAATGGAAAAATGCTGGACTATCATCAATAAAAATATCTGTTAATCTTTCTGATCGTCAGTTATCTCATCCCACACTATCTCAAGAATTTACAAAAATATTAATTGAGCAAAAAGTTAGTGCTAAATTAATTTCTATTGAAGTGACTGACAGCATTTTCAAAGAAGATGTAAATTTAGCAGTGCGCCGTCTTCGCTTACTCAAAGCCTTGGGATTTGAAATAACTATTGATAGTTTCGGTACTGATCAATCATCATTAAATCATTTGAGTAAATTTCCCTTTGATACGTTAAAAATGGATTGTTCACTTGTAAAAAATTTGAACTTAACCATGGCCAATCAAACCATTGCGGCTAGTATTATTGACATAGCACAAAAACTGAATATGCAGATTGTGGCTAAAGGGGTCGAAAGAAAACACGAATTACAATTTTTCTATGATCATCAATGTTACAATGTCCAGGGTAATATCTTTGGTCGCCCGATTCCGGCATCAGAATTTATATCTTTCGCCAATACTTTGGTAATTCCTAGCATTTAGAGGAGTCAGGAGTCAGGAGTCAGGAGTCAGGAGAAAGAAGAAGATAGAAGAAGAAAGATAGGAGGAGTTAAGAGTAAATGCAACCTGCGAGAACATTTGAAGATTTAATAGTTTGGCAAAAAGCACATCAATTTGTGTTAGGAGTATACCAACTAACTACGAAATTTCCCAAATCAGAAATATATGGACTTACTTCTCAGTTTAGACGTGCATCGGTTTCTATTCCTGCAAATGTAGCAGAAGGATTTAAGAAGAAAGGAGAGTTAGACAAAGTAAGATTTATGAATGTTGCACAAGCTTCTCTGGAAGAATGTAGATACTATCTTATTCTCACGAATGATTTAGGATATGGTGATACATCAGAATTAATGTTGAAACTCCAAGAAATCAGTAGATTATTAGATAGTTATGCAAAAGCTATTCTCAACAATTCTACCTCCTAACTCCTTCTTCCTTCTCCTTCTTCCTTCTTCTTCTTTCTACCTCCCGACTCCTGACTCCTGACTCCTTCTTTCCGACTCCTGACTCCTTCTCCCTAGCATTTAGAAAAATGACCAATTCTCCATTACAGTTATTAGTTTTAAGCAATGGTCATGGGGAAGATATGATTGCTGTGCGGATTATCCAGGCTTTACAACAATTATCTTCTCCACCGGATATTTTTGCTTTACCAATAGTGGGTGAAGGACGTGCTTATCAAAAAATAGATATTCCTATGATTGGTAAAGTGCGAACTATGCCTTCTGGTGGTTTTATCTATATGGATGGACGTGAATTAATGCGCGATGTGGGCGGTGGGTTGGTGCAGTTGACTCTTAATCAAATTCAATCTATCCGCCGTTGGGTAAGTTCACAAACTAAGTTAGGTAATCAAAAGGCTGTTTTGGCTGTGGGGGATATTGTTCCTTTGCTGTTTGCAGCGATGAGTGGTGCTGATTATGCTTTTGTGGGGACGGCTAAATCAGAATATTATGTGCGCGACGAAATGGGGTTGTTACCAAGAAAATCAAAGTCCGCGTGGTGGGAAAATTTTTCTGGTTCGATTTACCATCCTTGGGAAAGGTGGTTGATGAGTCGTGGTGGTTGTCGGGCTGTGTTTCCTAGAGATTCTCTGACTACGGAAATTCTCAAAAAATGGTCAATTCCCGCTGTGGATGCGGGGAATCCGATGATGGATGGGTTACAGACAAGTTTGACTGCACAACAGTTTTATCGTCCTGATGCTGAACTCGAAGAGGTGATTCGTCCTTTGATTGTGACTCTGTTGCCCGGTTCTCGTGCGCCGGAAGCTTACAATAATTGGGAGGTCATCATGATTGCTGTATCAGCGCTGATGGCTAGTTTACGACAACCAGATTCTTTGTTTGGGACGGCGGGAACGATGATTTTCTTAGGGGCGATCGCTCCCGGTTTAGATTGTAGTATTTTATCCCAAAGTTTACATATCCAAGGTTGGCGACGGTGTGATGAATCTCCAATACCTATTTCTGACCCTGATAGCTTGACTTTTCAACAAAAAAATGCTTATTTTATCTTGACTCAACAGGCTTATAATGATTGCTTGTATTGGGGTGATTTGGCGATCGCAATGGCTGGAACAGCAACGGAACAATTCATCGGTTTGGGAAAACCTGCGATCGCTATCCCTGGTAATGGTCCTCAATATAACCCCGGTTTTGCAGAAGCCCAAAGTCGGCTTTTAGGCATATCTCTCACCCTTGTCAATCAACCATCACAAGTTCTCCCAGCTATCCAATCTCTACTCAAAAATCCTGACATCCTCCATGCGATCGCTGAAAATGGCATTCAACGCATGGGACGCGCCGGTGCAGCACAACGGATTGCAGAATGTTTACAAGAAAGGGTAATTGGTCATTAGTCATTGGGCATTGGGCATTGGGCATTGGTTATTTTCTTCTTTCTTCTTTCTTCTGACTCCTGACTCCTGACTCCTGACTCCTGACTCCTGACTCCTGACTGGTCACTGAGCGAAGCCGAAGTGCTGACTCCTTCTTTCCTAAATCACCAAACCGGAACGTAAAGCCCGAACTGCTGCTTGAGTACGATCATCAGCACAGAGTTTATTTAAAATATTGCGAACATGAGTTTTGACTGTACCTACAGTAATATATAATTTCTCCGCGATTTGTCCATTGCTGCAACCAGCCACAATTAATGCTAAAATTTCCAACTCCCGTTGGGTGAGGGGGTAAGTTTCTAAAACCTGTTCATATTCTGTTTCTAGGGCTTCAATTTTCACCGTTTTCGGCTTATCCAAGGATTGATGATCACCGGGGACACCTTGACGCATTTTCCGTAATACTATATTGGCGATCGCCGGATCAATCCAAGAGTTACCATGAAAAGTTGCTTGTACAGCCTCAATAAATTTATTAACACTTGTGTCCTTCATATAATAAGAATCTGCCCCAGCAGCAAAGGCTGCCAAAACCACATTCTCCGAATTATTCATCGTCAAAATCAATATTTTGGTCTGCGATTGTCCTGTTTCCGTCTGATAACGCCTAAACTTGCGCGTCAGTTCAATCCCATCCATATCGGGTAAACCGATATCTATCACAGCCACATCCGGTTTAGTTGTTTCTAGAAGTTTTAGTCCCAGATTCGCACTAGCTGCCTCACCCACCACCTTAAAACCGCCATGCAACTGCAATTCGGTTTTGAGTCCCATGCGCGTTAAATCATGATCTTCAATTAATAGAATGCTAATATCACTCATTATTACACCCATGATTATCAGATTACTTCTGAAGTATTACCAATAGCAAAAAGTAGAAGAAAAAAACTGATTCAGTTATTTAAGAATTGTATCTAATTTATCCATTTCCCAGCATATATGATCTGTGAACCAATAAACATCTACCAATAGGAATAAGAAATAATTGATTTTTGAATTTCCGTAGCTGTAAAAATCTAGCTAAAGATATATAGATATTTCTGCCAAAACAAATGAGATTATTGAGACAAATCAGAAAAATTACAGTTATAGTATTATCACCAAATTGACAATGGATTTAACACAGCAGTTCCGTAAGGCCAAGGTCAAAGGTTCAAAGTTAAAAAGCTTAATATTAAAGCTTTTCAGCTATTTTGAATAATTATGCTGTTGACGCTGTTGTCATAAAATCTTCTTTGTAAGGTATATAGACAGCATATAATATAACTAACAGCAGAATCCGCTATCAGGCACTAAAAAACTTTTAATGCTAATAACTAATTTCAAGGCTTATGTATGAGCGTGATGCGAATAATTGTTTAGCCGACAATTATTACCAGTGTTTAAGTAAAAACATTTAAGCCAATGGTACATAATGTTTCCATGCAACTCTCACTAATGGGTGAGGACAGTTAATGAATTACTAATTTACAATGTTTTTAAGTAGATAAAGTATTTCTTTTACCTGGAAATAAATCTGCTCATTCACCAGAAAATCATGTTCATTATTTGTATAATCTAGAAAATGTAAAAACAGAAATGCTGAATATAAATCTGTATTTGACAGCCAAAAGAAAAACCGATGGAAGAGAAGCTGAAAATCTTAGTTGTAGACGATGATCAGACTGATAGCTCAATAGTAAGTCTAGCTCTGACCCAAACAGGTATTAGCATGGAAATTGATGAAGTCAAAGATGGGAATCATGCCTTGTTTGCCCTCATCAATGATCACTATGATTGCGTATTTCTTGACTATTACTTGCCAAATCAAGATAGTTTCACATTAATCCATAAATTCCAATCTTCAGGGATTAAAGTTCCATTAGTCATCCTCATGGATTCAGGAAGTGAAGAAATAGCTAGAGAGTTGATAAAATTAGGTGCTAGTGAGTATTTTATTAAGTCTAGATTATCACCAGAAACCATAGCTCAAATTTTACGCAGTGCCATTCGTATCCATCATGCTGAAGTACGGCTAGATTTAGCAAATCAACAGCTTAAAGAATGTCGTGAACAGCTAGTTCTACAGCAAAAAGAATTAACGGCACAACAGCAACATATTAAACAACAAAACTTTAAAATTTTAGCAATATCTAGCTTAAAATCACTATTTTTAGCCACCATATCCCACGAACTAAGAACTCCCATGAATGCAATTATTGGGTTTTCACAAATTCTATTAAGTCCCAAATTTGGTCAGTTGACAAATCAACAACTAGACATGGTAGAGAAAATTTTCAATAATGGCAAAAATTTACTGATCAAAATTAATGAACTTCTGGATTTTTCTCAACTAGAATCTGGAAAATTAGAACTAAAGCCAGAAATATTGGATTTATCAAAAGTTGTGAGTAATGCGGTTACAAAAATTCGTCCCTTAGCTGAAGCCAAAAATTTATCTTTGCTAGTTAAAATAGACCTAGAAAATACATTAGTATTTAATGATGCAGTTAGATTACAGCAAATTGTCATCAATTTACTTTCCAATGCTGTAAAATTTACGGAGTCTGGGACTATTTGGGTAGAAATCCGAGAAACAACTCAAAATCAAGTTATAATAACCGTGAAAGATACAGGAATTGGTATTGCTTCGCAAGATGTTCAAAATATTTTTGCAGCCTTTCACCAAATTGATCAGGGTATTGGCCGTAAATATTCGGGTACGGGGTTGGGTTTAGCTATTATTGATTCATTGGTAGACATCATGGGAGGAAAAATAGATATCGAAAGTCAGTTAGGGGTAGGTTCAATATTTAAAATAAAATTACCACGAAAAATAAATTTAGCACCGGATTTAGGTAATGTGGTTTTTAGTCCTCATCAAAATCCTTTTCATTCCGTATATTTTCCTCATAAAGCCTCCATTAATTATCCTCATTTAAAATTGTAGATTACCAAGAACTTAAATATGTCTAATTTGAAAAAAGCTAGAATTTTGTCCGTTGATGATGTCCCAGATAATCTGACTTTATTGCGAACAATCTTACAAATTGAAGGCTACGAAATTGATGCGGCGATGGATGGTAAAATGGCTCTAGAAAAAGTCAGACAATCACCACCAGATTTGATTATCTTAGATGTGATGATGCCAGGAATAAGTGGTTATGAAGTTACAGAACAGATTCGGAATAATTCAGAAATGAACTATATTCCGATTCTACTATTAACAGCCCATCCTGAATCCAGCGTAGTTGCAGGTTTAGATATTGGTGCTGATGATTTTCTGCGTAAACCCTTTGAGATCGAAGAATTATTAGCCAGAGTGCGATCGCTCTTAAGATTAAAGCACAGTATTGACGAACAACGAAAAATGACCCTACAGCGAGAAGACTTTGTTTCTCGTCTTACCCATGATTTACGTACTCCCCTAGTAGCTGCTAATCGAGTGCTGAATTTATTTCTGCAAGAAGTATTTGGACAAATTCCTTCAGAAATGAAACAACCCATTAGTATCATGATTCGCAGCAATCAAAATCTCCTGGCAATGGTGAATACATTACTAGAAGTTTACCGCTTTGAAGCTGGACAAAAAAATCTCTACTTTGAATCATGCAACTTAATCACAATTGCTACTGAAGTCATAAGTGAATTAAATTTCTTAGCACTGGAGAAAAACTTAACCGTAAAATTAGATACCCATGAATTAACTTCAACAGATAGTAATGGAGGCATAGTTAAAGGCGATCGCCTAGAATTAAGACGAGTATTTCATAACTTAATTGATAATGCCATCAAATTCACAGATACAGGCAGTGTAGAAATCCGCATTTTTGAAACATTATCCCCAGCTAATCATTGCAGCCGTACAATCATCATCGAAGTTCAAGACACAGGTTATGGCATCGCACCAGAAGATCAAGAAACTATTTTTGAGCGTTTTCGTCAAGGTAAAAACAAAAGATCAGGTAGCGGTTTAGGACTACATCTTTCCAGCCGCATTATTGAAGCACACGGAGGTAAAATAGAACTTTCCTCAGCAATCGGTAAAGGCAGCACATTCACAGTCAAACTACCTAAAATCACCGAATGATTATGAATGAATCCGTTGCACTTCTAAAACCGAGCATAGCTCAAATTTCCTACCTAGAAACCGATGGATAATTGCTGCTAATTCCTCAATCATATAAGGTTTAACGATGTAATCATCAAAACCAGCTTCAAGCATCCGTTTATTATATTCACCATCAGTTAAAACCGTCATAGCCACCACAGGAATATGACAAGTTAATGAATCTTGCTTAAGATATCGAATAAAATCTAGTCCATTCATCCCAGGTAAAAAAATATTCAATAAAATTAAATCAGGTTGATGTTCTTTAGCCATAAATACTGTTGTTGAACTTTCTTTTTGACAAATAGACTGACAACCAAGTAACTCAAGAGTATAACTCATCAGCAGTAAACTATCATCATGATTTTCTACCACTAAAATCAAAGGCTGTTGATGTTGTTGCCGTTTCTCATCACTCATGAATGAATGCGCTAGATACATCTCGTCTCCAGAGTCGTTAATAGGGAGTAGTCGTCTTTTTAGGCTAGGCATAATAGACTTACTCGCAAATTCTCATTGGTTATTTATCTCAACCAATGTCAACAGCAAATAAAAATCCAGCCTTAATACCTTTAGCAGATATATTTTGATTATATGCAAAATCGTCAATAAAATTATTTAGAAAAATCAATAAATTCATCACCCCCACTTCTCAAAAGAAATGGAGGTTATTGTTGTTTTGATTACAAGTATTCGGACTAATCACTACTATAACAGTATGCACTCTTTGTGAGATACAGTCAGTAAATTGCAAAGCCTGTAAAGGCGGGATTTCCACACCCTTCATTGTATTGTATCCGAACGATAACCGCCATAACAAAATATTAGACTTGGGATAGAAAAATCAAAACCCCAAATCTAATCAAGTCAAAACCACCTAATTTGAACCACTCAATAAATCCAAAATAGAGGCATAAATTAATTTTGGTCTATGTTAAATTAACCTTGAAAACCTTATGTTGTTCCGATTGCATTTTTGGCAGATTGAGATAAAGAATACCATCTTGATAATTTGCCACAAATTGAGTATTTTGTACCTTAGCAGGTAAAGGAATCAGCCTTGGAAATTTACCATAGTAAAATTAATTATTGATGTCAGTCTTCCCACTTCAAAAAGCCGAAAATCCGGTTTTAGCTGACTGCTGATAGCTGAATGCTTACATACTAAGTAACTCACAACTGAAACTACAACACTTCCCGGTGTTATGAAGTACAAGAACCCCAAACCAACCACTTAAACCGCTGTATCTCGATCATGATTGCTCAATCAGCCAAATAATCAGTACAATAGTTGACACAACTTATTTTCATGTAATATAGTATATTACATGAAATAGATGTCACAAAAAAATTGTGCATCATTGCCTGTTTCCGCAGAGAATAATTTGACTATGGATTTTGACTATTTCCGAACCAACGAAAGTAATAACACCAATAAGAACTTTCAACACCTGTTATCTAGCGGTTGGCGGCCATTTCACAGAGATTTTGATTGGGAATACTTCGGTAAAATTCTATTCCATGATACTCAAGAATTAACCCAGAAAAGTATTAATTTAGCCAGTTATTATGCTGATGCTTTAGCGAGAAAAGAATATGCTTGGTGGGCAAATATTTTAAATTTAGCTTCAGATTATACTCGTGGTGAATTCCAAAAATATTGGAATTATATTACACCAGATATGCTCACCCCAGAACATCGCCATAAAGACTTTTTAACAACCGAAACACCCCTAGTCCAATTTGTCAGCCGCAACAGTATTCCTATTGATTACGTCCTGAATCTTCTCCAAGAAATCACCGTTTTACGAGTTTTAAAACTATTAGAACGCCCTGATATTATCACCCAATATTACTCAGAGAGAGACTTTTATTTCCCCGTTGAAAAATTTGTGAACTGGGAAAGATTAGATGTGGTTAATACAGTTTATGCCTACTGGTCAGAACATGATATTTGGTTACAAATTGAAGCTTATGAAAGAGGCAGAAGAAATTATACTTTAATGGCAAAAAATATGCAGCCATTAATTAATAAAGCCACCTATGATCTAGCAGTCATGCTGAGTGGATATCAAAGTCGTGTTGGGAAAGTTCATAGTCAGTACCCATTACCAACATTTCCCCAAGATATTCAAGATTTTACCGACATAGTTCAACAAACAATTTTAGATCAAAATCAATTAGCCGTTGTAGTACATGGCGCACCAGGTACAGGGAAAACAGCATGGACACAAGGTGTTGCCAAAGAAATTCTTGTCCCTTTAGGATATGTAATTTTCATTTTAGATCATGATGCCATCACTAACTTTGTGCCGCCAACATATTTAGAAAAGATTTGTATTATCATCAACGAAGCTGATAATTTAGCTCAAGATCGAGCTTCAGAGGTAGCACAATATAACAACAAAACCGAGCATATTTTAGCCTTATTAGATGGGACATTATACCAAAGCGTAATTGATGAATCTGGTATTCAAATGCAACAGAAATTAGTAATACTCATGACTTGTAATACTACCGAAAGATTAGATCCAGCCATGTTACGGAAAGGGAGAGTAGACTTAATCTGTGAGTTTACCAAAAAATTTGTTTAATAGGCGATATATGGTGCGTTTTTTCACGCATCATTAAATATCTCTTGTCTAATTTTTAGTAATCATGAAATTAACATCCCCTTTAAAAATTACCAAAGGTGCAATTATTAGATTAAATTGTTTATTTTTAGCCATGTTAGTTTTTAGCATTTGGTTAAAACAATCTGGAGGAATGGAAAATAGTCAATTACTAGAAACTCTTTATCGTCAAGGAAATTATATAGAATCGGGATTATGGGGACTATTTGCTATTGGGTTTTTAGTTTATAGCTATAAAAGTCATACATTAGTTGCAAAAAGAAAAAATCAAATTGTAGCCTTTATTTTTCTTGTTTTTGGAATTTCTGATATTATCGAAGTACAAACTGGCGCATGGTGGAAACCTTGGTGGTTATTTTTATGGAAAGCTAGTTGTGTTATTGGTTTTATGATTTGTTTTTGGGACTTTTGGCAAAATAATATTCAACAAAATCAAGAAGAAAATGAATAAGCAAAAACAACTAGCGCAACAACCAGTAACGCGGTTATTTTCTCATCTGAAATTTGATAATCATAAATTTCAACATCAACCCGGTAGTGTTTTGGGAAATACAGCTTTAATTGTCGGAACTACCATTGGTGCAGGGATTATTGGATTACCTGCTGTAACTTTACCATCTGGGATTATACCATCCACAATCCTACTGATTACTGTATGGCTGTATACTTTAATTTCCGGTTTATTAATTGCCGAATTGACTTTAAACGTAATGAGATTTGAAGGTATTTCTCATATAGGTTTATTAGCAATCATAGCCAAGATTCTCGGTAAACCAGGAGCGAGAATTGCCGGAATTGCCTATGTATTTAACCATTATGCCCTGTTAGTGGCATATATGACTGAAGGTGGCAAAATTTTAACAACCACAGTTGATAAAGTTTGGGAATTAGAACATATTTCACCTCAGTGGGTAGGAACAGTCAGTTTTTTTCTCGTTTTTGGTAGCCTCATGTATTGGGGTAAAGATAGATTAGTGGAAAAAATAAATGGCATATTTATTATTATTTTATTAATTACTTTTTTTGGTTTATTAATATTAGGAGGAATGCAATTCCAAAACTCTCAACTTCTAGTACAAAATTGGCAATCTATCGGTAATGCTATTGCTATTATATATGTAGCAATGTTCTTTCACAGCATCATTCCATTGGTTGTAACTCAACTCGAAGGAGACATTCCTAAAATTCGACAATCTATGATTATTGGTTCAGTAATTCCCTTATTCATGTTTTTAGCTTGGAATGCGGTTATTTTAGGCTGCATGACTCCAGATATTTTATCCCATAATGTCGCAAATGAGAGCGTATTTGATCCACTGCAAATTCTGCGAACCGGTCAATCAGGAGAATGGTTTGCTGTCTTATTATCAATTTTTTCTGAATTTGCAATTGTCACATCATTTATAGGTATTACCTATGGTTTAGCAGATTTTTTTCAAGATATTTCCATCATTACCAAAAGTGAAATTTCCCGTTTACCGCTCTATTCCTTAGTGTTGCTTCCACCTCTGAGTTTAGGAACATTTAATCCTACTATCTTTTTCCAGGCTTTAGAATACACAGGAGCATTTAGTGTTTCTATTCTCGGAGGAATTATGCCAGCATTAATGAGTTGGAAACAAAGTCAAACACCAGAATTTGCTAGTGGTAACTATCAAACCCTAGTTCCTGGGGGAAAAATAACATTAATATTTATTATGGTTGGGGCATTATTTTTAATATGTAGACAAATTTTGGTAATATATCAATTTTAACAATTGTGAATAAAACCTCCCTTGTCGGGTAATGACAAGAGAGGATTTGGAGCTAAAGTCCGGTAGGGTAATCGGGCTATTTAATATTTAATATTTATTCTGGTTTAATCCAGTCCCCCCTAAGATATATAAATTGATGATTATCATTTAAAATTGGTATCATTTACGAATTTGCCTAAAAAAATTCCTTGTTTGCTTGTATTGATGATTATCATTTAAAATTGGTATCATTTACGAATTTGCCTAAAAAAATTCCTTGTTTGCTTGTATCGTAATTAGGTCAAAAAAAGGTAAAAATAAAGAAATTGTTATTCAGATAACCAATGCCGTTTATCAGTGCAACCGTTCCCATATTAGCCACAGCCACAGAAACCACAGACAGTTCTATGGTATTAGCCGCTGTGCTACTGAGTTTAGTCGTAATTTACTTTGCCAGCAAAGTTGGTGGAGAATTATGTAACAAAGTGGGCTTACCATCAGTTTTAGGTGAACTTCTCGGTGGTGTAGTTATCGGTGTCTCTGTACTCCATCTGTTAGTATTTCCAGAAGGTGGTACAGACGCTTCTAATTCCTTAATCATGACTTTCTTGCAACTCACCGCTGGGTTGACTCCAGAAGCCACACCCCAGGTATTTGCAGCGCAGTCCGAGGTGGTTTCAGTTTTATCAGAATTGGGTGTAATTATCCTCCTGTTTGAAATTGGCTTAGAATCCAACCTCAAAGACCTCATGGCTGTTGGTGTTCAAGCCTTCGTGGTGGCTACAGTTGGGGTAATAGTCCCCTTTGCAGCGGGTACAGTGGGATTAATGACCATATTTGGGATTAGTGCTATTCCCGCGATTTTCGCCGGTGCAGCTTTGACAGCAACCAGTATTGGAATTACGTCCAAAGTGCTTTCCGAATTAGGACAGTTGAACTCCAAAGAAGGGCAAATTATTCTCGGTGCAGCGGTTATTGATGATGTTTTGGGAATTATCGTCCTGGCGGTAGTTGCCAGTTTAGCCAAAGATGGTGTAGTGGATGTTGGTAACGTCATTTATCTAATCATTAGTGCGAGCGCTTTTCTAATTGGGGCGATAGTTTTTGGTAATGTCTTTAATAAAGCATTTGTAGCGATCGCAGATCAACTTAAAACCAGAGGTGAATTAGTCATCCCCGCCTTCATTTTTGCCATAATCATGGCTTACCTCGCCTCAGCCATCCATTTAGAAGCCATTCTTGGAGCTTTTGCCGCCGGGTTAGTTCTCGAAGAAACCGACAAACGCAAAGAACTTCAAAAGCAAGTTATCCCTATAGCTGATATGTTAGTTCCCGTTTTCTTCGTCACAGTCGGTGCAAAAACTGATTTAGGAGTTTTAAACCCAGCCCTTCCCACCAATCGAGAAGCCTTAATCATGGCAACTTTCCTGATAACAGTCGCTATCATCGGTAAAGTAGTGACAGGCTTAACAGTATTTGGTCAACCGGGCATTAACCGCTTGGCTATTGGTGTGGGGATGATTCCCAGAGGTGAAGTCGGCTTAGTATTTGCTGGTGTCGGTGCAGCTAGTGGCGTTCTTTCCAAACCATTAGGAGCAGCAATTATTATGATGGTTATTATTACCACATTCATCGCTCCTCCCCTGTTGAGATTTGTATTTCCAGAATCAAATACCGCCACAAATTTAGACAACAACTCTGGCACAACATTAGCAGTAGAAACACCACAATCTGTCATTACCACAAAAGACGATTAGTAATTTGAATGTCACCACAAATTCTTTTGTAAATCTCATATAAGATAACAGAAGATAGTTGAAAATTTTCTCTGCTGTGGTTTCTACAGTTACTATACAAGGAGGTTGGAAGAAACTTTTCTCTTCCAATCTCCGTCTCCTGTAATCCTGAAACTCTCTAATTTTTAAAATGGTTATTATTTCTACCTTTAATTAAATTTACTTTTGGGTTTCTTTTGGTTTTATAAAACTTTCCGTGTTTCCCATTCTATTCGCCTTGATAATGTTTTGTATTCCTACTTTTTTTCAGGACGGTTTTTACAGATTGAAGATGTTTTTAGTAATTATGGAGAATCACCCGCCAAACTATGTCAGTGATTGACAGTGGTGGGTATTTTTTGTATGTGCTTATATCGGTAAATATTTGATGATTAATTATTAATTTAGCCAAGGAGAAAAAACCGTGAAACTACAATGGTTAATACCTGCTACCTTTGGTACTGTACTCATGCTGTCATCGCCAACTTTAGCAGCAAAATTAGAATCTTGGCGATTTGATCGTAATCAAAATCTCTTAGAAATTAATACAAATGGTGCTGTTAAACCACAAGCAAAATTAGTTTTTAGTCCCACTCGCTTAGTAATTGATTTACCAGGTGTTAAATTTGGACGTTCCCAATTAACTCAACAAATAGGTGGAGGAATTCGGGAAATTCGCATTGGTCAATTTGATAAACAAACAACCCGAATAGTTTTAGAAATAAGTCCTGGTTATACCCTAGACCCTCAACAAATAAAATTTGTCGGTAAAAGTGCTAATCGCTGGACAGTAAAATTACCAAAATTAGAACTTGATGCTAACTCCACTGCTACAAATACCACTAATAATAATTACAATCTAGTTGGCATAGACTCCCAGCCGAAACCTGAATTTTCACCAATTACTAAAATTGTCAGCAGTAATAGAGGCATAACTCAACTTGAAAATTTGCAAATTACTGGTGATGGATTTTTTATTCGCACCAATGGCGGTAATCCTCAAACTAGAATTACGAGAAGCCGGGATAAAAACACAGTATTTATTGACATTCTTAGTGCAACTTTATCACCCAATTTAACACAAGGAAATTTAGCAGTTAATAAACACGGTGTGGACAATATTGGATTTACCCAATTGCAAACAACACCAACATCTGTCCGCATGACGTTAAAAGTAGATGCAGCAAATAGTCCTGACTGGCGAGTAACCTCCAGTAGCAGCGGTTTAATCATCCTTCCCACCAGAGGCATTATCAATGCCCGTGAAAATGAGAATTTTCCCCCCACCAGAAACAATAACGGCTCAATTGCGACAATTGAATCTATAGAACTTGCTGACAATGGCACACAATTATTAATTAAAGCCGACCAAGTTATATCCGCTACCACCGATTGGGATAAAGGTTCTGGTTTGTTCCGTATCACTATTCCCAATGCCAAATTAGCCAACGAAGTTAAAGGCCCTAATCTTGATGCTAATAGTCCCATTCTTAAACTCCGTCTGCAACCACAACCGCCCAATACTGTAGTTATCTTAATTCAACCTGCATCAGGTGTTACACTAGGTGTACTCAATCAGGTAGGAAACAAACTTCTAGCTCTAAAACTGCAACGATATCGTCAGATTAGACCACCTATGAATTTACCTCCCCTATTACCACCAAAACAACAACTACCTGACCTCAAACCCAGACAATCACGAATTACCCCAAGGCGCGACCTTCGTAAAGGCAAAATAGTAGTTATAATTGACCCCGGACATGGTGGTAAAGACTCAGGGGCAATTGGTATCGGTGGAGTGCTGGAAAAGGATGTTATTTTACCAATTAGTAAAAGAATTGCCGAAGTTTTGGAACGCAATGGTATCCAAGTAATTATGACGCGAGACTCTGACTATTTTGTCACTCTACCAGGACGAGTGACAATGGCACAACGGGCTAATGCTGATGTATTTGTCAGTATCCACGCTAATTCGGCAGGTGCAAGTCGTCCAGAAGTTAGTGGTTTAGAGACTTATCATTACGATAGTGGTTTGAGACTAGCTCAAATTGTCCACCGTAAAATTCTGCAAAGTCTTAATGTCAGAGACAGGAAAGTGCGGAAAGCTAGATTTTATGTTCTTCGCAAAACTTCTATGCCCTCAATTTTAGTAGAAACCGGGTTCTTAACTGGTAGAGACGATGCTGCCAAACTGAGGACTTCAGCTTATCAAAATCAAATGGCCGATGCGATCGCCCAAGGCATACTTCAGTATTTAAAATCAAGATAAATAGTAACTTTTATCACCTTTTGTCTGATTTGTTGCCAATGCTAGAAAAATGAATTTGCTGATCAAATGGTAATACTAAACTGATCATATGCTACAATTTTACGCCATTAGCCGTGTCTTACTACCAACACCAAAATCTTTTACTTGAACAAAGTTAAATTTACAGCGGTGATGGTCTGAAGATTAGCCCATGAGTCGAGATATTGACAAATCTCATCAATAGGAATCAGGAGAAAGGATTGTGAAACTACATTGGTTAATACCTAGCACTTTTGGAACGGTCTTCATCCTATCTTCGCCCGCTTTTGCCGCGAAATTAGAATCTTGGCGGTTTGATACTAATCAAAATCACTTAGAAATTAACACATCTAGCCCTATCCAACCCCAAGCCCAACTTATTTTTAACCCCACACGCTTAGTAATTGACTTACCAGGAACAAAACTTGGCCGTCCGTCCGTAACCCAACAAATTGGCAGCAAAATCCGCACTATTCGCGTCGGTCAATTTGATGACCAAACAACACGCTTAGTTATCGAACTAGCCCCTGGTTACACCTTCAACCCCAAGGAAGTCAAATTCGTTCCCAGCAGTGGCAAACGTTGGATAGTAGAATTACCACAACCGGAAGTTGCTTCTGGGCAAACTGGAGAACCATCACTACCTTCAACAACATCCGATAAATCAGCCGAACCGACACTAGACCCCAGAAGTATTTACAACGTAGTCACCAATCGAGAAACCACCCCAGGGTTAGTGCAAATTGAGAAATTGCGAGTTACAGGGGATGGTTTTTTTATTAGCACCAGTGGTGGCAATCCTCAACTGCAAATCAATCGCAGTCAAGATAATCGCTCTGTCAATATTGATATCATTGGCGCAGCCCTATCACCAAATATGAGACAACGGGATCTCTTAATTAATCGCTATGGAGTCCGTCGTATCCAATTTAGCCAACTATCCAGCAGTCCATCTGCTGTTCGCATGACCTTACAGTTAGACAACACCAGTCGCAATTGGCAAGCATTACCTAGTGGTAACAGTGGTTTTGTCGTCATCCCAGATCGTTTCGCTAAATTACCTGATGATAACCAATCCTCTGCACCATCACTGAGTGACTCCCCTGCAATTATTCAGTCTGTAGAACTCGGTGGCAATGGCACACAATTACTAATTAGAGCAGATCAAACCATCTCTGCCACCACCGGCTGGGATAGAAGCTCAGGTCTATTTCGCATTACTATTCCCAATGCTAAATTAGCTAATCAGGTCAAGGGTCCGGCTTTTACTAACAATAGCCCAATTCTGAGAGTTCGTCTTCAACCCCAATCTGACAATACTGTAATTATTCTTGTTCAACCTGCATCTGGTGTTAGCTTTGGTGTATTAAATCAAGTCACATCCCAATTATTAGCATTACAATTACAAACTAGTCTCCGTACTCAACGCCCTCCAATTACACCACCTGGATTTCCTGGATCACAAGATCCTCCAGGTTCTAGTACACCACCTCCGCAAACAAGACCTCAACCCCGTCAACCAGTTCCTAATGGCAGAGTTTTAGTAGTGATTGATCCTGGACATGGCGGTAAAGATTCTGGCGCTCCTGGACTCGGTGGTTTGCTAGAAAAGGATGTTGTTCTACCCATTAGTACAAAACTAGCGAGAATTTTAGAAGAAAATGGTATCCAAGTTGTCCTCACGCGAGACGCTGACTTCTTTGTAGAACTTAAAGGACGGGTGGATATAGCCAAGCGGGTTAATGGAACTTTATTTGTCAGCATTCACGCTAATGCTGTAGGCAATCGCCCTGATGTCAATGGTTTAGAAGTCTATTATTACAACAGTGGTTATGCTCTAGCAGATACTGTTCGGCAAGCCATTCTCCAAAATATTAGTACCCTCAAGAATCGAGGTACTCGTAAAGCTAGATTTTATGTGCTGAGAAAAAATACTATGCCTGCTATTTTAGTAGAAACAGGCTACATGACCGGTCGGGAAGATAATCCCCGTTTAGGATCACCAGAATACCAAAGTCTTATGGCTGAGGGCATAGCTAATGGTATTCTGAACTATTTAAAACAAAGGTAATGTAGCAGGAGTCAGGAGTCAGGAGTCAGGAGTCAGGAGTCAGGAGGAAAAAGAAAATTATCCCAATTCCTAATTCCCAATTCCCTTCTATAGTTAACATCTCAAAATCCAAATTAATATTTGCTGTGTATTCATCTTCTATTTTTGATACTTTTTCCCCCCAAGAACCTCAACGCGCTCCGATTGGGGTATTTGACAGTGGAGTTGGTGGACTAACCGTACTGCGACAAATCTATCAGCAACTTCCTAATGAATCCATTATTTATGTGGGGGACACAGCCCGTCTTCCCTATGGTATTCGTTCCCAAACAGAAATACTACAATTTGTCCGAGAAATCCTCCATTGGATGCAGCAGCAACGGGTGAAAATGGCAATTATGGCCTGTAACACTAGTTCGGCTTTGGCATTAGATATTGTCCGTCAAGAGTTTAATTTCCCGATTTTAGGAGTGATTCTCCCAGGTGCAAGGGCGGCAGTCCAACAAGGACAACGGATTGGTGTGATTGCTACTCCAGCTACGGCTCAAAGCAATGCCTATCGTCAAGCTATTTTAGAAATTCAATCCAATGTCCAAGTCTGGCAAGTCAGTTGCCCAGAATTTGTGCCACTAATTGAACAAAATCGCATCCACGATCCTTATACTATGGAAATAGCCAAAACTTATCTAGAACCTTTGATTGAGAAAGAAATAGATACTTTAGTTTATGGTTGTACCCATTATCCCCTTTTGTCGCCCATCTTGCGATCGCTCCTTCCCCACCAAGTCAAGCTAATTGACCCCGCAGTTCATGTAGCCGCCGCTTGCTCTCAAGAATTAGATATACTAGGGATTAAGAATACTCATCCACCAATGCCTACTCGCTTTGCTGTCAGCGGTTCTTCCCAGCAATTTACCCAGTCTAGCTTGCAATGCTTAGGCTATACCCCAATGGTAGAACAAGTATGTTTTGCTGATACCGTCCTCTCTTAAAGTCAGTTGTCAGTGGTCAGTTGTCAGTTGTCAATTGTCAGTGGTAATTTACTAATGACCAATGACCAATGACCAATGACCAATGCAAGTTGCTTTCATTGACTATTGACAGCTTGAGTTACATTTGCAGTTAATTCTCGTTGCTGCTTATATTTGTCCTGAATAGAATCAGAGCCGCTTCGAGAAATATTCTTCCTGCTTGCTCGCTTTGCTAAAGCTAATAACAAATATACACTAAACAAATAGCCAGCAGCTAAAATAAATATCATCATAGGCATATTTCTGTAAATCATTGTTCCACCATCTTTAATTACTAGGGAATATAAAATTGCATACAAAACTAGCAAAACTCAATTAATCAAGCACACCCTTGATAAATGTAGTTAGCTATACAAAACTTCCAGTCGAAAACTAATTTTCTCTGGTAAATCAATTTATTTTCTTTAGTATCAACATTCCCAGGCTATACATCCGACAGCAGCCAATTTGCTCCATAGCAAACACTAACCGCGTTCATCAGCAGTCTACCCAGCCTGTGTTATTGACCTCACACCAATTTAAATAAATGTACGCTAATACTCAACGCGCTTTAAATACGTCGAGTTAGTTCCATAACTGGAAAAGCACAATTCAACTCAAAAGGCATGGTTATTGCCTGGAATTTAGGAATTATTCCTACTTTCTCTTTGGCGACGAGTTATTTTAGACTCACGACACTATTACGTAAAATCACCAAATGATGGTTTTACTTTGGAAGTGAATAATCTGAAAAATTTAATATCTCTAGGTATTAGCCTAACACAGCCAATCTGAATTTGAAGCTAATTTCTGGACTAAATTTAAAAATTTTTTCTTGCTCACCGTCAACTTGAAATTGCCATCAATGCGTGTTATTTTATTTACATCAAAGTTTTCGTTACTACGCAAGTTATTAATTAACAAATTTAGCAAGAACTATTAAACCTTAAAATAATCTTTAGTTGTAACACATTCATAATCCAATGTGTGAATAACGCAATAGACATTAAAAATCATATTGCTGAAGGAAAACTTTGCGCTGACACTGGGTTATCTTAAAATTAAAGAATATGTAAACTTTCGTAACCTAAGTCAGAGTCCGCCCATCCATGACCCCAGCCACCTCCCTGTTTACCCCTGTGGAAGCAGACCTGCAAATACTAGCAGATAACCTTAAACAGCTAGTTGGAAATCGCCACCCCATTCTCTATGCCGCAGCCGAACACTTATTCGGTGCTGGGGGGAAGCGAATCAGACCTGCAATAGTGCTACTTATATCTCGGGCAACCATGCTCGAAGAAGATATTACCACGCGTCACCGACGACTGGCAGAAATTACAGAAATGATTCACACAGCCAGTTTAGTACATGATGATGTAGTAGATGAATCAAATGTTCGGCGCGGTGTACCGACCGTACACAGCTTGTTTGGTAATCGCATTGCTGTACTTGCAGGGGATTTCCTTTTTGCACAATCCTCTTGGTATTTAGCAAATCTAAATAATTTGGATGTTGTGAAACTGCTTTCCGAAGTAATTATGGATTTAGCCGCTGGAGAAATCCAACAAGGGCTAAATCGCTTTGATGCCAGTCTTTCTACGGAAACATACCTGCAAAAAAGCTATTACAAAACAGCCTCATTAATTGCCAACAGTTCTAAAGCTGCTGGATTGATTAGTGAAACATCTCTAGAAACTGCCGAACACTTGTACAGTTATGGTCGCCATTTAGGTCTTTCCTTTCAAATAGTAGATGATATTCTTGATTTCACCAGTTCAACAGACACCCTGGGTAAACCAGCGGGTTCTGACCTCAAAAGTGGCAACCTGACAGCACCAGTTTTATTTGCCTTAGAAGAAAAACCCTACTTAGAAGTCCTGATTGAACGAGAGTTTGCCCAGGAAGGGGATTTAGAGCAAGCACTGGCACTAATCCATGATAGTCGAGGTATCCAAAGAGCTAGAGAACTAGCTGCTCACCATGCTAAGTTAGCCACCGAGTCTATCGGTGTTTTAGAACCATCAGCATCACGTGAAGCACTGATGAATTTGACCGACTATGTACTAAGTCGGCTCTACTAAAAAAAAGTTAAGGCGATTTAAGCAGGACTTACGCAACTGGAACATTGGTAGGGTGCGTCAGATATCAACAATCTGTTTATTTGCAGGATTTATACAGTCTGACGCACCCTACAACTACTAAGCAAAATTTAGGGCGATTTAAGATTTGGGATTGTGGATATTAAATTTCCTAAATCCCAAGTTTGGTTAGGCAATATTGGGAGGAACTGTTTTTTGGGTTTTAAGTTGCTGTAATTGTTGCTGGATCAGCTTTTCCAGATCAGAACGTCGTACTTCTACAGTATTAGTTAAATTTCCCGATGTTTCTATAAAAACTATGCTGTGTACTGGTTTCAGGGCTACCAATTGGAATAAAATTTGAGTAACATCCATGAGGGTTGGCAGCAAGTGAGGGTCACGCCCAGCATCTGAGATTAGAGAAACATCTTGTATGGTAGGGAAAGCGTAAATAACTTGCTTTTCTATTCCTGGATTTGCGCGATCGCTCAATGTAGTTAAAACCCAATCTTGCTCAAAATTTTGGAGAATAAAGTATTGGTAGTAGTTTAACTTTTGGGCAATGGCGATTAATACAGGGGCGATTGATACCATAATCTGTGGTGTCACGCCATCCTGGGGTGCATTGTCTATCAGCAATTGAATTTGTGCTTCTAAATCCATCATGAGTTGTAAATGACTTTTGGATAATGGCTAAAACATGAGCAAGAAAAAATTCCACCCAATTGGGATTTGTCAAGTTCAATCGGCTTGTGCCACATATCCTCACTGTAAATTGGTTTGCGTTTGACTTGTACACAAAAACCATGAAACTATTATCCAAAGTCTAACAAGTCGTGTCCAAAGTATGTTAGGGTCTTTTTGAGAACTGGGACTATGAATTCAACAGCAATCGCAACTAATCAGGGGAAAATTTCTATCAGCGTGGAGGTCATCTTTCAATTCCTATTTAGGGAACTTCAACAGTCAACTAAGGCTTCGGAGCAAAATTGTCACGATGTGTCGGTGAGAATTACTAACGAAGTCTTGCGGATTTGTAATGAAAGTAAACGCATTCAAACTTCCGGGTCTGTAGAAAGTTCAGCCATGAGCCTAGCTAAACATCGTCTACAACAGTGTATTCGGTACTATCAGTTAGGTTCAAGTCGTGGAAGGGTAGAATTACACAGCACACTGAGTGCTATTGTTTATCGTTATATTAATCCCCCTCACAAGCAATTAAGCTATCAAGGGCGATTGACTATTATTGAAGATTTTCTCCAGAGTTTTTATCTGGAGGCTTTAAATGCTTTTAGAAGGGAGAACCAATTAGGTCCTACTTATCGCCCCCAGACTCTTTTGGAATTGGGAGAATACATGGCATTTACCGAACGATATGGTAAACGTCGGATTCCCCTCCCTGGAAGGCAGCAACAACTAATTATTTTGCGGGCGCAAACTTTTTCCAAACAACAGCCGCTAGAAACAAGTGTAGATATAGAACAGGCATCAGAAGGTGGTAGTGGTGAGTTTGATGGTTCTTGGGAAGAGCCAGCTATCCATCAATTGCGCTCGGCTATGGCCATGCAGCCTGAACCAGAAGAAAATACCCTGCGCTCGGTTGTGATTACTGAACTAATAGACTATTTAGAAGAAAAAGAACAATCTGACTGTGCTGATTACTTTGCTTTGCGTCTTCAGGATTTATCAGCACCAGAGATTGAGTCAATTTTAGGTTTAACATCTCGGCAGCGTGATTACTTACAGCAACGGTTTAAATATCATTTAATTCGGTTTGCTCTTTTACATCGTTGGGAATTGGTTCATGAGTGGTTGGAAGTTTCTTTGCCTACTAATTTGGGTTTAACTCCAGTTCAATGGGAAACTTACCTAGCACAACTAGATGAGAAACAAAAGTCTATCTTAGATTTGAAGCAGCAGGGGAAACCTGATGAGCAAATATCTAAGACTGTGGGCTTGTCAATGGCACAATTACAGAAACGTTGGTTTAAGATTTTAGAACAAGCTTGGGAAATTCGGAATTCTTTAGTGTCCGGATCTAGTGCATCTACCCATGAATGGTGACTTGTGAATCTTCACAAAATGATCAACTTGCTTGGGTATTGAAAAATTATAACTTCAACACTTACGGGTATAGCTTGTTATAATGTGAGGAAACTGACGGGGTAAATATTTATCTCAAGATGGTAGCCAAATTATTGGTGAACTCAAATTGATAAGAAAAGCCCCAAACCTTTCAATTGGGAGAAATTCCTACTGTGCAAGAACGTTTTCAAGCTATTCTTAAGCGTCGTTTACAAGACCAAGTAGAAAAAAATCCGCCGTTGTTCCCCTGGGAAACACAATCAATGGAGTATCCCGACTGTATAGAAGAACAATCTCTGGGTTTAGTTCCTGTTTGGGGGTGGAGAGTCCACCAATCTAAGCTAAATCTGCCTATTCCTTTGCCTGAAAAAGTTTTTTGGCAATTGTTGGAAAAATGTCAGGTATTATTGACATCTTCTTTACCTCTGGGAGCTAAGTTAGTTCAGGTGGTAGAAAGTATGTTTCCTACGGATGCTCAAGCTATTAATGATTTGGCTGGGTTAGTCCTGAGAAGCTCTTATCGTTCTGCTGATACTTTGACAGCTACGGCTGATGTTGAGAGCGATTATTTTGATTTATTACCACGTCAACAAATGGCTTTGTCTTTAATGGCAGCCAAGCAGTTGTTGGAAAATTTAACTTTGCCAATTTCATTTACTCAACCACTGCTAGAAAGACAATGGCTGACTACGGTGGGGACTTTGAGTATTCGAGTAGAATTACGGAATTTAGGTAAATTTACGAAGTTAACGGTTCAGAGTGAATTACCTACGCCGGGGATTTTACAACTCTGGGGTAATGATACTCAAGAATTTGTGAAATCTGAGATTTCAGAAATACCAGTTATAGAGTTACAAATTGATAGAAATCAGCCAATTTATACTTTGGCAGTGGAGTTTCCTGAATTGGATCAACAGCCTTTATTGTTGGCTATTCAGGTGAAAATCTAAGGTAATATTGCCATATCTAGGAGTTAGATGGGAGCAATATAGCAGGAGTCAGGAGTCAGGAGTCAGGAGTCAGGAGTCAGGAGTTAAGAGTATCTTACCGTATGGCTTTTACTGTAAATTCTGTATCTCATTCAAGTGCATACTGCTATAGCAACAGATGTATTATGATCTTGCTTAATTTCCTGGTTTGAAAATTTAGTTCTCTTTGCAATCAATAAGATCAATTATTAAGGGCGTATCTAATTAACTTAGCTATGAGCGGGATACTTGTACTCTCAGGGAGTCTAAAGCTAGGATAGGGGGGAAGTTGAAAACGAGATGATAGTTTTCTACCTAGTATAGTATCCGCAGCGTCTACATCATAGCTTTGCTTATTTGAAAATGTTTAATTTATCTAGGATGAATCGGTTTTGGCGTTTACCGTTAGGTAATCAGTGGCGACAAACTAGAGGAAAATCGCCGGTCAAAGAAGTAGAAGATTCGATTCCTTTGCGAGTGCTAGTGATGGTACTGGTCATTTTGGGGATTGTGGCTACGGATATTGCTGGTGAGACTCAATTTAGTCTGTGGACTGTACCACTAACTATGGTGGGAACGTGGTGGAGTTATTACCGTCGCCGGAGTTCTAATATTCCGATCCAGTTTTGTATTGCGATTGGGATGTTGTTGGCTTTGGGGGCTTTTTTTGGGCGGTTTATTGGTAATTGGAATGATACTCGGCTGAGTTTGGCGGAGTTATTGATTCAATTGCAGGTATTACATAGCTTTGATACGCCTCGGCGGAAGGATTTGGGCTATTCGATTGTGATTGGGTTGATTTTGGTGGGTGTGTCGGCAACTTTGAGCCAAACTATGGCTTTTGCACCTGTGCTGCTGTTGTTTTTGGCGATCGCTCTCCCGACTTTAGTGCTGGATTACCGTTCTCGTCTAGGGTTCAAGCCATCAAGTTCGGAAAAATCTGCCAAAAAGAATAATTCTAATTTCAATTTTAAGTTTCTAATTTTAAATTTTTTGTTGATTGTGGCGTTGGGGCTGGGAATTTTTGCTATTTTACCTCGGTTTCCTGGTTATCAACTGCGGTCTTTTCCTGTAAGTGCGCCGCTGAAGGTCCCAGACAATTTTACAGGGCGGAGTATTATTAACCCCGGTTATGTCCGTGAAGGTAGGGGTAATGGTCAAGGTAATGGTAATGATAGTGGTGGAGGTTCAGGAAAGGCTGGTGAACCAGGAAAATTAGATAATGATTTTTACTACGGTTTCAATAGCGAGATGAACCAAAATCTGCGGGGAGAGATGAAACCCAAGGTGGTGATGCGGGTGCGATCGCAAGCTGAAGGTTTTTGGCGCGTCCTAGCTTTTGACAATTACACAGGTAAAGGTTGGAAGATTTCCCGTAATGATCAAGTTACTACACTCAGACAATCACCTTGGACTGCCCGGATTTCTATTGATCTTCCACCATTCATGACTCTCACCAAAGAGGTGGTGCAAACTTATAATTTGGTGTCAGAATTGCCTAACCTGATTCCAGCGATGTCCTATCCCAAAGATTTGTATTTTCCCACTCCCTCAATAGCCATTGATCAGGAAGATGGGTTACGTGCGCCAGTGCAGTTGTCAGAAGGGCTAACATATACGGTGGTTTCGGATGTTCCTTACCGCGATCGCACTTTATTGGGTAAAGCCTCCACTAAATACCCAGCCAATATTAAACAGTATTATCTGCAAATCCCGCCAAAAATTGCCGATAAAGTCCGAAAACGCACTGAAGAAGCACTAGCTAATTATGATCAACAGCGGGTTTCCCGTTCTCCAGGAACTAAAAGCCTAGATTCAGCTTACGAAAAAGCTCTTTACTTAGCTCAGTATATCAAACAAAATTACACACTACCTACCAATCCCTTAGACTTGCCTTATTTGGATGAAAAGGATGATTTAGTAGAAAGCTTTTTATTCAAAAATAAAGGTGGTTATCCCGACCATTTTTCCACTGTATTAACGATGATGCTACGTTCCGTAGGTATTCCAGCCCGGTTAGTAGCGGGATTTGCCCCAGGAGAATTTAATCCGTTTACAGGGATGTATGTTGTCCGCAATACAGATGCCTATGCGATGACAGAAGTGTATTTTCCCAAATATGGCTGGTTTACCTTTGATCCAATTCCTGGACATCCTTTGATTCCCCCTTCCATAGAAGAAGTTCAAACTTTTAGTGTCCTCCGGCAATTTTGGAATTGGGTAGCTGGTTGGCTACCTTCACCCATTACAGCTATTTTAAATACTGTGTTTGGGACGATATTTAGCTGGTTATTCCGGGGAATAGCTTGGTTTCTAGCTTTATTTACTAAAGGTTGGTTAGGAATATTAACTGGTTTAATTATCGGCACAATTACGGCTTTCTTTGGTTGGCTGGGTTGGGGACAATGGCGGAAGTGGCTAAACATCCAGTGGTTAAAGAAATTACCGCCAATGGAAAGACTTTACCAACAAATGCTACAATGGACTTCTCGTAAAGGTTTAAGCAAGCATCCTAGTCAAACACCTCTGGAATATGCCCAGGTATCATACCAATACCATTCTCCAGAAATAGCTGAAGTAATAGACGAAATCTGTCAAGCTTATGTGAGTTGGCGTTATGGTGGACATACTCCCAACTGGCAGCAGTTACAACAAAGATGGCAAGCATTGAAGAAAGTTGATAAAAATCGCAGTTCTTAATAACTTTGGGCATTCATCAATGCCCATTCCTAGACGCAAACATCCTATCTCGCCAGTATTATTTTTAATTCAAAAGAAACCGTGAATAGCTTGCATGGATCTAATTTTGCATATATCGTAAGGAATATTTTTAGGAGATTTTGTGGATAATACAGCTAAAAAAAGCATTAGTTATGAAAAAACTGAGGCTAACGTGGTTTAAATCGTTGTAACTCCCATTCTTTAGCGATAACATGGAAATAAGTTTACTACAAGCTTTTCATTTTTCGTTTAGCCAAAATTTTTTTTATGGAAATTCAATTAATCAATATTGGGTTTGGTAATATCGTCTCTGCCAACAGAGTCGTTGCCATTGTTAGTCCAGAATCTGCTCCCATTAAACGGATTATTACCGATGCTAGGGATAGAGGTCAATTAGTTGATGCTACCTATGGAAGACGGACTAGGGCAGTGATTATTACTGACTCTAGTCATGTTATTCTCTCGGCGATTCAGCCAGAAACAGTAGCCAATCGGTTTGTGATTTCTCGTGATCATCATGTTGTAGATAATTAATCATTGGCATAGTTATCAACCCAATTCTATTTGTACCATATCGGCTGTAGGATATGAATTAGACTGGTTTTCTGTCACCAGTGCTACAAATTCTTTAGTCTTGATGCTATTTTGAAGAGTAAGAATGAGAAATACTGCCGCAAAAGCTGATACCTACGGTATTTAACCATCTCAAATCCTAAATTCAAAATGGTATTAGTTATTTTAGTCGCTAAAACAAGACTAAGGAATCATTTGTATTTATTAATTCACTCTTTTCACGGATAATGCAAGTTTTACCTACCCATAATGGTGCAAATACGAAAGAATGTCCGCCTCTGGGCAAACTAATTGTTTTAACCGGTCCGAGTGGAGTCGGCAAAGGTACATTAATGAATGAAATTCTCCGGCGTTATCCAGAATTGCATTATTCAGTATCTGCAACGACTCGTTCTCCTCGTCCGGGAGAAATCAATGGTAAAAACTATAACTTTATTAGTCGGAGTCAGTTTGAACAGTTAGTTACTCAAGGCGAATTTTTAGAATGGGCAGAATTTGCTGGTAACTGTTATGGTACGCCTCGTGAAGCTGTGCTGAGGCAGATTCAGTCTGGTACGTTGGTGGTGCTAGAAATTGAATTAGAAGGAGCAAGACAAATCCGTCACACCTTCCCTAGCGCTCTCAGTATTTTTATTTTACCACCTTCATTTGCAGAATTAGAAAACCGGATTCGTGGACGGGGACAAGATGCTGAGGAAGCTATAAGTCGTCGTTTGCAACGGGCCCAAGAGGAAATTGCTGCTGCTAACGAATTTGATCTAAAAATTATCAATGATGATTTTGAGCAAGCTTTGAAGGAAATAGAGAAGGCGATTTTTGGATAAAACCTGAGTTCGACATAAGATAATTTGCGGAAAATTCGCCCCAAGTATGAGTCTCAAACCCTTATTCTCTCGCTCTTAAAAATCATAACTCCGAACTCCTAACACCGAACTCAGGTTAAATCGGTTGGGCGTTTCATGACTTTGGCGATCGCTTGGGCAACTCGAATTAAACAATCATCACCGCTTTGGTGTCCACATTCCGCAGGTGTTTTTTGAATTTTCGGAATTATCCATAACCCAATGATAACAAGGCTTTCAGACAATGATACGCAATTCTATATTAGGGTGAAATTGAACAAATCGTAATTTATCTTAAACAAGTTGACTCAGAATTAGTATTACAAGATAAATTTGAGGTGCAAAATACACGACATAGCTATCGGGTAATTCGTCTTTGGGAAGAAAACCCAGAACAGTCTCATAACGACGTTTACGCCAAGCTTCTGCCAAGCCTCTTTAACTCCTTTGTCGCCCCCTCAACTCCAGAACTGGTACAGCCGGGATATCTGCAATATTTGAATTTCATACCTCCATTCAGCAATGCTCTTTAATTACAGTTACCAAGCATGACATTAACAATCGCGTTAAACAAAGACAAACTGTTGAGGGTCTGTTAAATTCAAACTGCTGGCTTGAATGCCACTGAGAACAGCGAGAGTTTGGTTATTGAAACTAACGTGGGTATCAGCACCAATTTGATTTAACTTGAGTGTGGATGTAGTGATACCTAAGCTGGCAGCACCGTTAATACCGATAATATCCGCACCACGTTGGAAGTCAATAATAGTGTTACTAGCTTCTGGTAGTTCAGCATTGACAATCCAGAATTGGTCTGAACCAGCACCACCAGAAATTAAGTTACCGCCACCTGTGCCAATGTAGAATATATCGTTACCAGCACCACCTAAAGCTCGGTCATTGCTACCCAGGAAAAATTCATCATTACCAACACCACCGGACATCCGATTGCCACCTTGGCCATCAATAGCATAGAAGGTGTCATTGCCTATGCTACCGAAAACGCGATCGCCCTTGCTCACAAAAATACTATCATCACCACTACCTGCATCAATAATGTTATTACCTGCGGTGGCAGAAGTATTTAACTCAACTTCATCATTACCAGCGCCAGTAAAAAGGAGATTGCTGTGACCATCGAATGGACTACCAGGAGTAGCAATCAATTTGTCGTCTCCTGTTGTGCCTAAAGGTACTATTTGGCTCTGAATTTTATGAATATTCACACTAACCTGAGCTTGGGCTGATGCTCCCTTACCATCGTCAACTTGATAGATGAATTGATCTGTACCTGTGAAATTGCTGTTGGGAGTATAGATAATAAAATCATCAGTTTTATGATCAGGTGTGCCATTATCGCTAACTTGCGCTGTTCCATGACTGGGATTAGAGAAAATGGTCAAAGTCAAAGGATCATCATCTATATCTTTATCATTATTGAGGATTTGAATATTAACAGGGGTGTTAAATGTCGTTTTAGCACGGTCATCTTGAGCGATAACGATACCATTTAAATCCACAGCATTTATACCTAAAGGTAGAGCATACTGTAAACCCGAATCTGTATACAATTCATTTTGCTGACGAGGTAATAAGTTGAAATTGCGAGCATACATTTCACCATAATTGCCCACAGCCTTAATCACATTCACAACAAAGTCATTCGGTAAACCTAGCAGCGCACCAATATTTCCACGTAATCCTAAGAAAAACTGAATTTCTGGTGATAAATCATTTTCAGGATTATTATCAAAATTCTGAGCAATTAACCCCTCAATATTTGCAGAAGTAATACCATATTCTTCAGCTTGGATTAAAGAATTTGTCACCCAACGCACAACATCAGCCCAGTCAGATTGATTTTCGTCTATTACCATCGCTAAAGGCTCTTCACCGATAGTAGCATTTAATAATTGATGATTTTCTGAATCTGAAAAATTAGCCATGTTTGCACTTAACAGAACCATATCAGTAGTAACAGCATCGACTTCTCTATTTTGATATGCAGCAAACATTTTCGCTTCACTGTCAAATTCTTGATAGATGGCTGTTGCACCATATTTAGCTAAGACATCTTTAAGATTTCCCAATCCTGTGGTATTAGCGATGACACCAATCTTACGTCCATTGAGAGTGGGGAGATTGAAAATACCGCTATCTTTTCTGGTTAAAATTCCTTGATTAGTGTAGAAATAAGTCTGAGTAAAATCAACACCATATTGGATATCTCTGACTAAATTATTAGTGGCACTTTGGGCGCTAATATCTACAATTCCGTTAGCAACATTGGTGAATCTTTCCAAATTATTTTGTTCAACAAATTCAATTGCCTCAGAATCTCCAAAGAGTGCAGCAGCTAAAGCTTTACCTAAATCTACATCAAAACCAACTAAGTCATTATTCTCATTTCGGAAGGAAAAACCAGCATTATCGCCACTCGTACCGACAATTAATTTACCTCGCTGTAAAATATCGTTAAGGACATTGCGACTGTTATTATCAACTAAATCTAATTCTTGGGAATTACCAGAAAAAGGAGGAGAGTAGATTAAACCACCGTTACTCCAAATTTCATTTCTGTCTCTTTCTAAATCAGGGAAATAGGAATTGTAAATTTCACCGTAGTTCCCTATTTTCCGAATTACATTAATGACAAATTCACCTTGAACATTATATCTCTCAAAATTGCCATAAATGTTATCGCTCAAACCTAAGAAACGGCTAATTTCAGGGGAGGGATTGTTCCAAGTGATATTATCGTTATTATTAAGATACAATTCGGTAACATTACGAGAAGTAATACCGTATTCTTCGGCTTGAACGGGAATATAATTAACCCAACGGACAAAATTAGCCCATGTTGAATCATTTTCTGGTAAGACTAAACTAATAGGCTCTTTGGATAATTCTACATCTAAGAAACGATTATCTTCTAGGTGAGATAATTTTTGCAGTTGGTCTAAAATCAGAGTCTTATCAGCAGAAAAGGCATTAACTTCTCCTGCTAAATAACCTTGAGTTAATTCTGTAATATTAGAGTAAAATTTCGGGGTGAATTTTATTCCTTGGGATATTAAAACATTAGTTAAATTAGTAAAAGCAGTTTGCCCTGTCACTAACCCAATAGTCAAACCATCAAGTTTGAAAATATTATCAATATTGCTATTTTGGGGAACAACAATAGCTTGAGAATCATAGAAATAAAGGGGACTAAAATCAACATTTAATTCCGTATCTCTGGTCAAGGTGTGAGTAACTCGACGAATTCCTAAATCCACTTCTTTGTTAGCAACTAAATCAAAGGAATCGGAAAAATTAGATTCTACCAGTTCAATTGCATTCTTATCACCAAATAAAGCAACAGCTAAAGTCCGAGCAAATGTTAAATCAAAATCAGGAGTCGAGGGAGATACTGCTACCCTGATGTAGCCTCGTTCGACAATATCATCAAGGATCGTACTATCATCAGGCTCTATCTCATTAATAAACGGTGGAATACTTAGACCAAAAATCGAGGGCGGTAATTTGCCTGGATTGGTAGAACTAATAGGTTCATCCACCAGAGTAATGATGGACTCTAAATTGGGGAAATAGCTGTAAGTTTGTCCTTGATTTTGTAATAAGGCTAAATTTGTGCCTTGATAATCAAGAACGCCACTAATAAAGCGGAAACCGTCTAAGTTTTCAATGCCAAAACCGGAGCGAGAGATTTGAATTTGATCACCTTCATCGGGGTTAAAGTCCAATATGATATCAAAACCTTCGTTGAAGGAGTTAAAGAAAAAGACATCTTTACCTTTTCCACCATTAAGTACATCATCTCCTTGTCCACCGATGAGCAAATCATCCCCCTCATCTCCTGATAACCAATCGTTATCTAATCCGCCTTCTAGGTAATCATTGCCCTTGCCACCATCTAATTGGTCATTTCCTGAACCACCATCTAATTGGTCATTTCCTGAACCACCATTAAGGTAGTCATTTCCTGAACCACCATCAAGGTAGTCATTTCCTGAACCACCATCAAGGTAGTCATTCCCCTCATCGCCTTGGAGTGTATCATTACCAAATAGTCCTTGTAGGTAATCGTTTCCTTCCCCTCCAATGATCAGATCTGAACCATGATTACCTTGAATAAAGTCATTCCCCTCTTTGCCATTCAGGGTATCATTCCCATAAAGTCCTAAAATAATATCGTTTTCAGGTGTACCCACTAAATTATCGTTATCAAAAGTTCCTTGAATTTTTTGTCCAATGCCATTGCCAAGGGGATTAATTTCTTCATCATCAATAATAAATAATAAAGCAACCGAGGAAGTCGGATCTAAGAAATAACCTTCTCCTGCGGCGGTAAGATTTATGGCAATTGTTTCTAAAGTTTCGGGCAGGTCATCATTTATTAATGTTAAGTCAATAATTCCCTCTGTTGTACCGGGTGCAAGATAAATTTCACCGAAAGTCTCTCTATTAAATTTGTAATCTTCGTTTACAGTAGCTGTACCAGAAACTGAGTAAAGTACGGTTAAACCTTGATTGGGAGCAGGATGACTCAATTCGATGGTGAATTTAGCTACTTCATTAGAATTTTCGACAATGGTTTCAGTATTGCTGATAACTTTAACGCTACGATTACCAAAGGAGTTTAGATCTTCACTTACAAGGGTATAGTTTTGATTAATTGCTTCATTGAAGTTAGATAAGGCTTTGTCGGTGGGCGTTGCAAAGAATCCATACCCACTGCTATCCCCCGTCATCAATACTTCTATAATATTGGGAATTTCATCCTGAACCACTCGTTTAACGGAAGCTAAAGCAGGTAAGGCTTCTTTTAAGGATTTGGATGCACCTACTTCGGCTACTTTGTCTAAGAGTTGATTGCTTTCGGCAGTGAATCGGGAAGCAAGGTCAACTTCTTCTGCTTTCAATCCGGGGATAATATCAATAACTTCTACTAAATCACCCTCTGGAGTAATGAAAGGAATAGAGACTGTTTCGGAAACTTCGGGAACGATGTATTTTGGATTACTTTCAGAATATTTAGTATTGTTGTAAGTAATTAAATATTTATAGAAAGAGAAAATCTGAGATTGGTTACTTAAATCAAATGCTTCTTCATTGTTTAAAGAGCGATCGCTAAGATAGTTAGCAAGGGCAGTCTGGACTAATTGTTTGTTGTCTGGATTAGCATTGCTACCTTGTAAACCATCTAATATGGCTTCACTATGGTTAAATAATCCTTGAACTTGAATATGTGCTAAGTAAATTTCTAAACCTAATTCATTTTCTTGTCCAACAGCATTCAGAGAATCGAAAGATTCGAGGTCAAAATCAGTCGGTAAACCTAATTGAGTTTTAATGATCGATTGTGCTTGATCGGGAGTTAAACCATTTTGAACCAAAGGTACTTGTAAACTGCTTAAAGGAGTGATAGTAGTTGAACCTGGAAGCCCAATAAACTTCCCTGCTGGTGTACCACTAGAAGTATCAAAACCACCGATTGAGATAATTTGTCCGTCGCTTTCATTAATAACACCGTCACCATTGGTATCCCACTCTAAACCGATATTCAGTTGATATTCACCATATTCATCGGTGAAGGTAATCGGTTCAGTTAAAATTTGTCCATTTACGTCAACCTCCACATCCCAAATTCCATTGAAATTAGAATCAAAGAAAACTGTAGCGGCATTGATATAACTATTAGAAATAGCACTACTAAAACTAATCCCGGAAGCCCCCACATTAAATTTAGCTAAGGTGATCCGAGCTAACTCTTTACTCCAAACAGTCTTCATGATTTCAAAGAAACCAACGTCAACCCCTACTCGAATTTCACCTTTAAGAAACGCCTCTAGTTTGCCACTAAGATCGAATAATTGTAAGGGATTGCTAATACGGGAGATAATTTCTGAGCCTCTTACTTTACCATCGCTCTTACCTTGTAATTCTCCTACGTCTACTAAATCAAAGCCTAAATAACCATCAACACCAGCCTTAAATTTAGCTTTAGCTACAATGATACTTGCTGAAATTCCTGCGGCAATCAAAGCTGTGGCGGCAAATTCATCTTTATCAACGCCATTTTCATCCCAATCATTGACATAAAAACCATCTAAGATTTTATAAATGGAACTGAGATCAAAACCATCTTCTTTCCATGCTTCTAAACCAGCGGTATCATAACCGACAGATAGATCGGTTTTGGCACTAAAACCTAATTCTAGTGAGCCTTCAATGGTAGGAGGAGTCCAGAGTAAAAATTCCTGTTCTTTGCCAAAATAGAAGTCTAGATCGGGAATATCATATTTAATTAAATCAACATTAGGTTCACCTAACAGAATGCGGATCAGGGTAACAGGATTATCTAAAATCGGGATTTCTAAACCGTCTAAATTTTGTAACTTGCTTAAAGCACTTTTTTGTTGAGGAGTACCGTTACTTTGGGCTTGTTGAACAGGTGTACCAGCTTGAGATGGGGTTGCTGTACCTTGTTGTTGTGGGTTAACTTTAGAAGTGGTATCAGCAGGATCATCACTCGCACCTTTAAGATCATCAAGGTTAAAACTGCCCAAGTTAAGGGTAATTGTACCATCACCCTCGGTTAAGGCTCTTAAACTTTCTACCGTATCGACGACTTGATTAACGATGCCAATGAATTTCACGGCATTTTCCACGCTACTTTTAATCCGTTTGAGATTAGGATCTGTAGTATTAGGATCAATTCCTGAAGCAATCACCGAAGCTAGGTCAATTATCGAGACACCTGGACGTTTATCCACGTTAAAATCGTCTTCTAAGCCAATGTAAGAAAAGATTTTGGTATCTGCATTGAGAATGTCTAAAACGGGCTTAACTGGCCCGATAATATCGTCAACGGCTTCAATAATGGGAGTGGCAAAGTCGGTTAAAAATGTGCCAAAGTCCAGGGTAATGTTATTGAAAGATAGATCAAAGCTCGTGTTTCCTGCTTCTCCTTGATTGCCATAGTTAAAGATTGGTAATCCCATCGCTATATCAAAGGATACTGAAGGAAAGGCGGGATCTCCTTCCACGCTGGTTTTGGTTTTTAAGCCCAAATTAGCGTTACCCGCAAATTCGTATGTGAATAAGTCATTAAACCCTAGACTGGGGTTATTCTTCCAGTTTTGTAATTCCGTGAGGGTCAAGCGATCGCCGTCATCAAAGTAAGTAATAATTTCCCCTGTACCCGTTAAACTCTTGGTGTCAAAGGTATTATTAGGCAGGGAGAAGGGTTCACCCGTGGTTAAGATACCGTTATTGTCTAAGTCCACAAAACGGACTCCCTGATTTATTCTGACCAGAGGTTCGGCATCACCATTTAAATCGGTAATAATGGCTAATTTTCGGGCTACATCTAAATTCGTATTAACGAAACTAATTTCTTTTTCTAAAACCTGCCCATTATTTAAGGTTAATTTGAGAATTTGGGCAACTTGATAACTACCTGCACCGGGTAAACCCCGTTGTTGAGCTTGAGTATTGTTTAAATTTAGAGCGGCTAACAGATCTAAATCGGTGTTTTGTTCGTAAGTGCCGTTATTGTTTTGATCTAAGAATACCTTTGCATTAGCACTAATAATTTTATAGGTAAAGATGTTATTTTCATTGATGTTTGCATTGGCAGATTCGATGGGGGCGAAACCCGAATTAACATAAGGTTCACCTACATCTAATTTCTTATTGTTGTTAACGTCACGGAAAGCAATACCTGTACCTTGAACAAAAGATCCTTCTCCTTCAAGGGAGCGATTGGGATTAATAGTAAAGTCGTTATTTTTATCTAATCTTGCTTTTTCTTGATTGGTTAAGGTTTCACCTGTATCGATCGCATTGTTACCATTTTTGTCAAAGAAGTAAGTCACTACCCCGTTGACATTTCTTTGCTCGATGAGGAAAGGTTTAACTTTACCGTTTTGATCGAACCATTTAGTTACAGTAGGCAAGACTGCAAACTTTGCTTCAATATTCGCCCCGCCGTTAAATTGTTTATCTCCGTTAAAATCTACATAATAATGGGCGATCGTCCCGTCAACATTTTTCTTAACTAAATAAGCTCCCTCATTTTTCAAGGCTTCAGGGGCATCAAAAGTATTGTTAGCGTTCCAATTAATATTTTTCTGTTCAACGGTAGCATTGGCTACAGTGATAAACTCAGGTGCAATCCCCTTTGTATCCAGTTGAATGAAAGGTTCTTGAACTTGCTTGGCAACAGTAATTAAATTACCTTGGGCATCAGTGTCAGGTTTACCGTCTTGATCGGCATCGGTGGCAATTAAAGCAGTAAAGGTATTTGCATCTAATTGTTTATCTCCATTAACATCAAAGAATTTAATTGTTCCATAATTATCTAGGTCGTTTAAACCGGCGGTGAAAGTAATGGCTAATTCTGTCGGATTTTCCGGATCATCTACCATGTCCAAGCGTAAAAATCCTAAGTTACCTTGGGCGCTGAAATCTTGAAGGTTAAGTCTGATTGCCGCATCTACTTTGGTTTGTTTGGTATCGAGATAGAAACCAAAATCTTTATGTAAACCAATTCCTAAAGCTACTTTAAAGTCAAAGGTTGATTTCAAATCTCCTTCTGTTTTCAGTCCAATTCCTAAAGCATCTAAACCCAAATTCACATCTAAAGGTAAGGAGAATAAATCATAGGTTTTTTTCACATCCAATAAAATATTAATGTCGTCGTTAGTCATGGTGACATTAACATTGAGGAAATCTAACCCTAAACTTGATAAAGCACTCTCAATGACGGTTTTTAAGCGATTAGCTGTTAATTCTGGTTCTGCTGATATTGCTATGACTAAACTATCAGTAATATCTCCAATGAGATTTGGGGTTTTGCCGTTTAATGCACCCACCAAGGGTATTTCCAGTGCATCTAAACTTTGTTGTAAATTGGTTAAGCCTTCTCTGACCGTTTGAGCGGTAGTTTCGGGGTTTAAGGGGCGATCGACTACATCAACTCGTTGATCAGGTACAAAAATCCCGTTATAATCAGTATCTTGGGAGATTACTTGATAGGTAATGTTACTTTGATGATAAAGTCCTGGTTCAGCTAAAGTTCCCTCATCAATTCCTGTAAAGGTGATAGTTTGTAGTTTATACCAATCTTCAGGATTAATAGTAATTTCAGTGGTTTGTTTATCCACTAATTTGCTACTGTAATTAACGGGTAGAGTAATCTCGCTACCAATCTGATTATTAATATTCTTAGCTTCTTTGATTCTGGCTTTAATAGTAAAGTTACCACTGTTGTCAGGATCAAGGAATCCCATTATTACTTGTTGAGATTGATTCCAATTACCTTCTGATGCTCCTAAGACTAAATTTTCTTCAGTCGCGGTAAATTTAATGATTTTAAGGGGAGTATTGGGGTTAGCGATATTTTCGTTAGCGTCATAAAGCTCTACAATCACATCCGTTGTCGGTTTCGTTCTTAAATTGACACTGAATGAAACGGTTTTCTCTTTTTCTCCTGTAACTAAACTACTAAGATTAACATCTAAATTCCCGGCATTGGTTTCATCAAAGGTGTAAATATCTTTAACTACTTTTACGGTACTCGGATTAACGGGGTTAACGAAATCTATTTCAAAACCGGGGGTTAATTTAATCTTAACGGGTGCAGTGGGTTCACTTAATAAGGATACTTTGAAACTAGCGGTTTCTCCTTCTCTGACTACGGTATTATCGCCTACTTGCACAATCCGCACACCAGGTACATCATCATCTTGAATGCGTAAGGTGGCTTGGGGATTTTCTGGTAAAATATAGCCTTCACCAGGGAGGAGTTCTACTATTACCGTTTCTTCGGAAGTACGGGCAGGGCTGTTGGTTTTAATTTCATTTTTGCGACTGGGATCTACTGCGATCGTCACCGTTCCTTCATAAGTACGTTTACCGAAGGATGATGCGGTTTCAATTAATTGTTGTCCTTTGGTGACGGTTGCAACTAAGTTACCGGCAAATTTGATTTCACTGCCATTGAAAAGTTCTGGGGGGAAAGGGTTAAGGGGTTCAGCATAAGGTATTACCTCACTCACTCCTAAAGTGTAAGTACCCCTTACTGTTGAGCTACGTAACTGTGCTTGTAGCCCAACATAATAACTCCCTGTAGTTTCAGGAGTGAAACGAAATTCAATTCCACTTCCATTACCCAATTCCAATCCTTGTCCCTGAGCAATGAATGTACCCTGAGAGTTATAAACTTCAACGAAATTAATAAACTCAGCAGTACCATTTCCTCTATTAACACCACTAACATCAATGACATAGGTTTTTCCTCGAATCAGATCAACCTTATACCAATCTGGATCATTAACAGAAAAGTTGCTTGTAGTTCCTGTTACCTGATCACCAACTACGATTATCCCTTGAGTATTAGTATTAGCACTAAAATCTGTTGATCCTTCTGACTTTGAGGCACTGTTCTTGACAATGTTATCTATACTAAGGCGATATTGATTACCTAAAGTAAGAGCAGTTTGCACAAAATAATTTCCACTCGCGGTAGGAGTATAAATCAATCTCCCTGGGTTATTTGTGGTTGAATTTACTACTAATTGAGAGTTAGCGTTATAAAGAGAAAGAAAAGAGAAAGAATTACCGAAGTTATAATTATGTAAATCAAAAGTATAGGTTTTACCCGCCTCCAAATAAACCGCATACCAATCTTTATCGTTGCTATCAGATGCTTTACCAAAGACGTAATCACCTATTAAAAGTCGTCCTTCTGTAGTGTTATTATCTGGAAAATCAATACCTTCAGGTTCACCTACGGAAGTAGCAAAAGTTTTGGCTTTAACTTCTGATTTAATCTCAATAATTAGCTCATTATTTTTACTGCCTGATTTAACATTTTTAATGGTTAAATCTAAGTCTTCTACTAACTTGTCATCAATGGGGACAATAACTAAGTTATTTTGAATATCTCCAGGAGCAATTCTGACTGTACCTTGTTTTTGGACTTGATAATCGCCTATATCTAAACGCCCATTATTGTTTTTGTCTTCTCCTGCGTCAAGGATACCATTACCGTTAAGATCCTCTGGGAAGGTTGCACTACCGCCTGCTACTCGATAATTAACTGCAATACCGTTACCATCAGCAGGTGCGGGGGCGTTGAGTTGAATAGTAAAGTAACTTGGTTCACCAAATACTTCAGATGCTGTTGGTCCAGCAATTATTTTCGCTGTGGGTAAGTCGTTATCTTCGATTACTACGGGTAAATTTTCCAGTGGTACTATTTCGGTAATAGTTGTATTTATCTTCTCAACAAGACTTACCCCTACTTTATAAGTTCCGCCATTAAAAAAAGAATTCCAATCAAATGCTTCTACATAATAAGTTACTGTGGTAGTAGGAATAAACCGCATTTGAGAACGATTTCCATTACCTTTTTCTAAGCCTATAGAATTAGCTATGTTTTGAGCATTACTGTTATATAGTGCAATATCAGGATATGATAATGTACCATCTCCCATCGTTTCACCACTGATATCAATTACATAAGTTTCACCCGCAGCGAGATTAACTTTATACCAATCTTTATCACTAGAATTGGCTATATTTCCTGTTACTTTATCATTAACTGTAATTACACCCGTAGTAGAAGCATTAGCAGGAAAATCTTGACTTCCTTCTGATTTTGAGCCACTGTTACTAACAATATTATCAACACTCAAACGATACTGATTATTGATTTGCAATGATGATGGTACATAAGCTTCAGCGTAATAATCGCCACTAATACTAGGAGTATAGGTAAACCTTGAATTCCCAAAAGATAGTCCAGGAGCATTATCATTAGTTCCTATTAAAATTCCATTACTATTATAGAGAGAGAAAATAGGGTTGCCATTATAATAACGTTCCAAGTCAAAAGTATAGGCTTTACCTGCTTGCAAAGATACTGCATACCAGTCTTTATCATTAGAGGTAGCGGCTTGACCTAAAACGTAATCACCAACTAAAAGCCTTCCTTTGGTCGTAATATCGTTAGGTAAATCTTGTTGATCATTATCAGATAGAATAACTATGTTTCTGGTACTACTGTGTAGTTTTTCGGTAAATTTATAATCTTCATCTGCTACTAATAAATCGTATTTATTCGGACTTCCGTAAACTTTTAGGTAATATTCTCCAAAGGATTGCCCATTGAGAGAGATTTTTTCAAGGTTGTTATTAGTGTTAGAAATTAATAAAGGAGTCTGTAAGTTATTGCTGCTGTATAATTCTAAGGTTAAATTCCCTTGACTATGGTTAAAGCTAATTTGAGCGAAATCCAGTTCATTACCTGTGTCTAAGGTAGTAAATTTAAACCAATCTACATCATTAGCGTCACTAATGGCTAAATTATTCCAACTATAACCGCCTTTAATCTTGCCTAAGTCAAGAGCATTTTCTGCGGTGTTATTATCGGCTTTAGACTCAAAGTTTAAACCGTCTCCTGTTTCAACTTCAAATTTAATCTCACTAAAATGCAGATATTCAACCACATTATCATCTAAAGCAGTAGCTCTTATTGTTTGATCAAAGTTCCAATTTTCGGGGGTAAAAGTAATAGTTAAAGGTTCACCAATAAACTCGTTATTGAGGCGAATTTGATCATTGGTAGGAGTCATAACTACTCGCACTTTTCCTACAGGTTGAGAGTTTAAACTGATGCTATAAACGTTTTCTCGTCCTTCTACTGCTTTTCCTGCCCCTTTGATGTTCAATAGAGCTTGATCATCATTGCTGTTAACCAAGGTAATTTCATTAACGGCTAAACGGTGATAAAGTTGATCCTCACTAAAGGGAGTGGTAATAATTTTATAGCTGATATCTCCGTCATCAATGCGATCGTCAATCCCTTTAACGTAGAAATTTTGGACAATATTCCAATTATCAGGGGTAAATTTTAAGCTAATCACTCCTTGAAGTTCGGTTAAATTACTCTGGGTGCTTAATAAACCTTCGCTTTCATCTTGTGAACCCAAGTAAACCGTAACAGGGGCAGTGGGTTGAGTATTGAGTTTAAGGGAGAAAGTAACCGCATTTCCTGATTCTGAGGTATTGTCGCCATTAATTTTATTGATAGTTACTCCTGCGGTATCATTATCGTTAATTGTGACAGTTCTGTTTATGTCACTACCAACTACTGTACCGTTTTGCAATTTTCCATCAAGGTTATTACTGCTACTATCTAGTAATAAATTACCAGAATTACTAGGAGTGCGATAATAAGCAACTAAGCCCGTTTCTGTGTCGTTGATTAGGTTATTTTTGGTGTTGCTAATTTCCGTCTCAGTTAGGGCTTTATCCCAAATGGAGAGATTTTGAACTTTACCTGCTAATTGAAAGCCCCCTCGTCCTTTGCCAATATAGTTAAGGGTTTTTTCGATATTTGTAGGTAAATTGAAGGGAGATGCTGTTTGTTCAAGTTTTCCATTAACATAAAATCTTCCTGCTCCTTGATTGTCAAGACTTACGGCTAAGTGTACCCACTGTTGTTGAGGTAAAGTAACTGGTAGGGTGTAAGCTCGACTTTGAGAGTTAGTGACAGTTTCTAAAAATAAGTTAGTTTGATTATTTCTTAAACCAAAGAAAATTCTTTCGCTACCACTAGCATTACCTAACTCTAAAATCGAGCTAACGTTTTGAGTTTTACTGTCAATATATACCCAAGTAGCAAAAGTGAAATCACCACTTAAATTTTGAGCAGGAAGGGTGACATGATCATCAATTCCATCAAATTTAAGATAGGAAGGTAAGTTATAACCACTACTAGGATTTAGGTTAATTTCAAGGGTTTCAACTCCTTCAGCAATTTGATCATCTTTGATAGTTAAATTAATGGTTTTAGTGGTTTCCCCGACATTGAAAGTTACAATATTAAACTGTTCGTAATAATCAATTGTCCCGTTAGCATTACCAATAAAAGCATCGCGATCGCCATCACCATCTAAATCAGCAAAGGTAGGGGCAGGATGGGAAGATAACGTTGCTGTATTATCAATTTTAGCAAAAGGATTATTGCTATTACTCAGGCTAAAAGCACCATTGTTATTTTGATAATAGTCGATCACACCGTTAGCTTTACCGACAAACAAATCATAATCTCCATCTCGATCCCAATCCACTAAAGAGGGGATACCATTACCGCTATTAATGCTATTAAAGGGATTATTATTACCTGTTAATTGACTGTAGTTGGCATTGGTTTTATTGCCGATATTTTGATAGTATTTAATGCCATTATCTGATCCTATTACTAGATCTAAATCTTGATCTTTATCCCAATCAATCAAAATCGGATAAGCATTATTTCCCACATTAATATTACTGACAGGATTAAGGCGAACAGGATTTAATGCGGTAGTTAGGTTAAAACGAGGATTAGTTAAACTACCTGTGTTGATATAGTACACTAAATCTCCTGTGGTTTTACCGACAATTAGATCTAAGGTTTTATCGCCGTTAATATCTCCAAAAGTGGTACTAGAATTAGGTAAATTAATTAATGAAAAGGGGTTATTGATGCCTGTTTGTTCAACAAAATTCCCACTACCAATATTTTGATAATATTTAATTCCGTTACTACCACTGATTACTGCATCCTGATCACCATCATTATCTAAGTCAACTAAAGTTATTTTACTATTATTTCCTACATCAATTCCGTCAAATGGGCTGTCAAAACGAGGGGTGTTATTAGGTTCAAATTGATTAATTAAATAACCATTTGGTAATTGATAATCTTCATTAACGGTTGCGTTATCGTCATTTACTTCAAAAACAACGTTGGTGGTAGTGGTGGCAGGTTTCGATAATTTTACTTGAATTTGGGCTTGATTTTGCCCTTCGTTAATAATAACTGATTCACCAATAGTTGCTGTTGGTAAGCTAGGATTTACATTTTTGCCTGAACTTAATCTGTTGTCAATTTCCTGATCATCATTTAAGTTTTTGACGGGAATTAATAGTTGTTTTCCTTGATAATTATTATCTGTAGTTGTGGTAACTTTTGCCCTGATTTCATACTTAATATCCCCATCTATCTCTAAGTCATCTAAACCAGAGACGGTGACAAGCTGATAATTTTCCCAGTTTTCTGAGGTAAAAGTTACGGTAGTTTGATTAAGATTGCCTTCTGTATTATCACCATTTTCTAAGGTAATAGTTACGTTTGCTTTGGGTTGAGTTTGTAAGCGGATTCCAAATAAAGCCTGGTTGCTAATAGCAGGTAAAATTACTTCGATTTGTCCATTCTTAATGGAAATTTGCTCATTATTAAGCACTAAACCTACATTAGCATTGATACTTTCTTTTAAGTTTGCCTGAATGAAACTGCTATCTAGGGGTAAATTAATCAGAGGATTAATGCTAACTTTTCCTGCATTAATATGGTCTTGAGTTAGGGTAATTTCGCCGATTAATTGATTGTTAAGATTGCGTAATTGCAGAACATTATTAACGTTAGGATAGGGTTCATTGGTGATTAATTCCGTTAAACCATTGCTATAGCTAATAATATTATTGCCATTTTCATCAGTGGTAACTTGAGCGTTAACTACTTCAATGCCACTAATGTCATCATCAACAATGGTAAGGGTTGCTTGTTTTTGATTATTATTGACGGTGTAACCACTGCCATTATTTAGAGTTATAGTAACGGTTTCGTTTCCTTCGGTCAGGCGATCGCCTATAGGTAATACGGGGATAACTCCACTGGTTTCTCCTTCAGGAATTGTCAGGAAAAAAGAGGAAGACGCACCATTAAACAGAGTGCCACTTAAATTATTGTTGCTACTATCTATCAAGACATTGTTATTCGCATTCCCTTGAAAATAAGCAACTAAACCAGTTTGATTAGCAGTCAAAATGGTATCTTTGTTTCCTTGAATTTCTTGGAGAGTCCGAGCAGTATTCCAAATTCTTACTTCTCGGATTTGTCCTCGCCAAAAATCTCCTGGAGGTGCAAAGGGGTTTTTCGTGCCGATATATAAGAGATTGTTAGTAGTGCTAATTTTGCCAGAAGCATTGACTGAATTAACTTGTTGTCCATCAATATAGAGTTTTAAAGTTGACTCGTCATAAACCCCCGCAATATGATGCCATTGTCCACTACTAAATGGAAAAGAGGTGACGCTTCCTACTCCGTTGAGATCAAATTTTAACTGATTATTTTCGATCAAGAAACGATATTGATCATCATTATCACCTTTTTGCAGAATACGACGATTACCTGATAGTGTGGTTTCATCCAAATAAACCCATGTTTCTATGGTTAATTGATTTGTAATATTCAGTACGCTGTTGTTGTTAATCTGTACATAGTCATTCACACCATCAAAATTGAGAGCAGAATCTGCAATATTTTGATAGTCAACTCCTTGGGTAGCATTTCCCCCAATATTGTAACTAATCTGAATACCGCCTTCAGGTGCGGGGGCTGATAAATTAACTACAAAATTACCGGATAAACCGCCATCTTCTTGAATATTGCCTTGACTAGAAATAATAACTTCAGGAGTGACGGGAATGGCATCGGTGCTACTTCCTTCAGTTACTCTGATAGGAGCATTAATGGTAAAATCAAAGGATTTAGTACCACTAAAATAGCCATTAGCTGAAGCTGTAATATTACCGTCATTACTAACTCCTGTTAAAGTAATAGTTTGAGGATTATCCCAATTATTGCTGCTAAAGGTACGACTACTGTTACTCAAATTTCCTTTATCTGTACCTAAATTAACCGTAACGTTACTGGTAGGTTGACTAGAAAGTTTTACTTTAAAGGTTGTGCTATTGTTGCGGATAACGAGGGGGTTTTTGTCACTAATTACTTGATTATTGGCATCGAGGAGAATTACTCCTGTTTCGTAGGCTTGGTTATCTTTAATAGTGATAGTTGCAGTATTGTTTATTTCTTTTCCTAATAAGACTGCCGTTGCTCCCATGAAGACAAAATTTGATCCACTAACTCGTTTAAGTGTGATTCCAGTAATAGATTTAGTTGAATTTGTTAAAAACCGCACACCAAACAAAGCTGGATCGTTAGCATCTTCATATTGTCGATCTGTCTTAACTCTATCCATACCATCTATCAGATAGTAAAGATTTTCAGATTCTGTAATCTCTTCAAACCAATCAGGTATCTGTTGACTGCTGGTAGTAACCACAGTGCCATCAGAATATTTAATTTCTAACTCAATCCCAGTAGAACCACCAGCGGAAAAACCTGCTACATGGATTTGTGAATATGATGATCCTGTTGGTACAGAAAGAGGAACAGAAGACGAAACTGAGTCTAAAAAACGAGCATTTGCTCCATTATTTCCATTGCGATAAGGAAGTTGAATAGTAGGATGATATTGATTCGCTGGGAACAAACCATCATCAGGTAAGCCTTGAGGCGAGGATGGATTTAATAAATTAGCTGCCGATTGAGTTAGTAATATATTGCCAAAGTTATCAACTGAATCTTGCGTAGTATCTAAATTATTTGTTTGAGTACCATTGAGAATGACATCTTTATCGAAGGTGGGTGATATTGATGTAATTATGTCTGGGGATACAGCAATGCCATAGTTAGAATTAGTTTTACTGCTATTGGCTTCATCATCAAAGTTATGAGGAATTAACTTGATATTGATGGTTTCGTCAGTTTCGACAATTTGATCGGAAATAGCACTAAAATAAATTCGAGCCGATGTTTGACCTTGAGGAATGATAATACCATTACGTTCACTGTCAGTTTGAGTGGATACTTTACGGTAACGGGAGTTAAAGTAATCTCCATTTTGAGTAGCAGTACCACCAGTAATTTCGTATTTTACCCATAATCCTTGTTCTCCTTGGAAGGGTTTATCGAGGTTGACTTCAACGTAACCAATTTGTGGGGCAGGATTGTTAATATATTCGAGATTGCCAGATCCTTGAAATATGCCGTTACTGGAATTCTGTTGAGTAGATTTGTCTAATAAATTACCATTAAAATTCCAATAACCAATTAAACCTGCTTCATCTCCTTGCAGTTGGTCAACCATTGTTTGCTGAATTTCTCCAGCACTCCGAGCAGTATTCCAAATTCTGATTTCATCTAATGCTCCTTGAAAATAGTTGTTACCTACTTTGCCGATGTCTAATTGTTGAGTTGGTGCAGGTTTAAGTCCTGCTAAGTCAGTGGTAGAGAAAATTTCTACTGCATTGACATAAAGTTTATAATCTGTACCGTCAAAAGTAACTGCGAGATGATTCCAACTGTTAGGGTTAATGGCATTTTCTACGGTAAAACTACGCCATTGCGAACCATCACCAAAACCAATTATTACTGAGGTTTGATTAACTATGGAAATACTAGGATAACTATTACTATTACCTGCGTTATAACCTAAGATTCCATGAGTATTATTATCAGTAAAGTTGGTAAAAATCCAGACTTCTTGGGTAAATTCTCCTCCTCCATTCAAATTTAGGCGGGAGTTAGAGTTCACTTTCACATAATGATTACCACTTAAGGTAAGAGCGTTATCCAACCCGGTAATGGTGCTACCAAAGCCAAATCCTTCGGTGAGATTAACTACTTTACCTAAAGTGACAATGGGTTCGTTTTCATATAAATTAGCAGTGGCTGTTATTGGTTGACCACTTGTGGATAAGGTATATTTGCCATCTGGACTAGATGCTACTTTTACGGTAAAACTTTCGGTGGGTTCAAATAATTCGTCGTTAATGTCTTCAACTTGGAGACGAATATAAGTAGTCCCTGTTGGTACAGCAATTTTATAACGAGTGGTGTTAGGTTGAGGATCTGGTAATGCTAAACGAGATTGAACTTCGGTATTTCCTTCTCCATAAGCAGTATAAAACAGTTTATAGTCTGCTCCTTCTTGGGTATTGGTAAAACTACCACGATTAGCTGTACCTGTTATGTCCAAATATAAATCAAAGTTAGAGTCGTTAATCTGGTTGAAATTATTGCCAGTGCCTAATAAATCAATTTCAAAAATATCTTTAACTCTGATTGCTTCTCCTTCAGTTTTATTACCGAGTTGTTGATTAATATTTTCTGCTTTGCTTATTCTTATCGTGGTGGGGTTAAAAGGATTAATCCGATAAACATTACCTTCTGCATTTACGGCTAATGTTATAGTGTGGTAATCAATAAGCTCAAACTTAAAATTGAAATCAATATCATAAACCCGTACCTCTCCGTATGGGTTTACTGTATATATATTTCCTTGAGCATCAATTTTTATATCATAATAATTAATAATGTTTTCACCTATTTTCGGATTTTTTTTTTGATAAATGTACCATTACTATTAAATATCTGAACATCACTAAATTCTTGAACACTACTACCAAAAACATTAATACTGTAGTGCTGAGTAACATAAACATTATTTTTCGGATCAAGAGCTATACTTACGGGTCGCTCAAACTGTCCATTTTCTGTACCTGGTGAACCGAATTTGCGGAGAAAATTACCACTAGATTTAAAAACTTGAACATCTTTTCTGGTATTGTCAAGAACATAAACATTATTTTGTTGATCAATACCCATGCCTATGATATTGACAAACTGTCCATCTCCTGTACCCGATGAACCAAATTTGCGGAGAAACTTGCCATCTTTATCAAATACTTGGACACGGTCCGCCTCCTGATCAACCGCATAAATATTATCATTGCTATCTACGGCTATAAACATATTAGACGGAGCTAAAAACTGTCCATCTCCTGTACCTTGTGAACCAAATTTACGAATAAAATTGCCATTTTTATCAAATACTTGGATATCAGATCTGTGACTATCTCCAACATAAATTCGTCCCTGACTATCCACTGCGATCGCTCGTGGATCTAGAAACTGTCCATCTCCTGTACCTGATGAACCAATCAGATCAGCTCGATAAACTTTGCTGGCAGGGCTATTTGTGCTATAAACTGCTATTTCTGGAATTGCTAAAGTATGGGCATAGTTATCCTGTGCTGCTTCACTAATCGCTAAACTTGCCTCAATTTCCCCTGTTTGTACCTCTAAATCCCAATCACCACCCAAAGCCGAACTACCTGTTAAATCTTCCGAAGCGGCTACATCTGCACCTGTTAACTGACTAATTTGTTGAATTAACTGTAAACCCACCTCATCAGCAGCTAAATTACAGCCATAAAATAATATGTCTCCATTCTCTTCTAGGGCATTTCCCCATGACTGAATTTTGGCGCTATAATCCCCTAAAGTGCTGGCATTGAGCGAAGTATTACCTAACTGGACATTGCCATTACTCCCATGAGAGACAATCTGAATACTCTTTAAGTTACTGCGCCCCGCTAAGGCTTGGGTAATCTGGTCTACTCCATCCTGGGTTGCGTCGAGGATGACAACCTCAGTATCAGGAGTCACATTAGCAGCAAGGTATTGGTAGTCTTGGATTCGGGAATCAATGAAAACAAGGGAAGTCATGGGGGATTACCTTAAATGGTGAAAGATAATTGCGTAAAGATACTGTGATTCTGCGATGACTCAAGATGTCTTGTTGACTTAGGTAAGCCTCGAAACCCTAGAAACGGTAGTCAAGAAACCAAGACTCTATAAATTCCAGTATAAATCCTAATGATACCCAAATAAAATTAAAATTTGTGTCACATTTATCATCTCTCTTAGGAAGTAGATCTCACATTTGTCAGATTTTTTAAGTAAATACGCAAAATCAAGGTTTTTTGGCGATAAACATGAAGATTAGGAACAGATTGCCGAAAATTCTTGAGTGGCTTGAACTCAATCTGACCTCAAGGAAGTTTAATTATTATTAGTCTCTGCTCTTGCCTGTCAGTTGCTTTACCTAAGTAGGTAAACAGAAAAATTTCAAGGTATGTATCGGTATTTAAAATTGTCCTAATGCGTTATTCTGGTTCAGTTTCAGCCATTTTACAAAACGCAATATTCCTCATTTTTATTTTGTTCACCTACTTAATTGATTTTTAATTGTTGATTTATAATCTCTGACTGCGGCTCTAATTTGATGTTGAGCTAAAGTATAAACCAGTAGACATAAACCCATAATCATTCCCAGAGACTCTATTCTCTTAGGACTTTTGAGGAAAATACTGTCTGCAAAAAATAATGGGTCTTTGAGAAATCTCTGAATTTAGACTTTTCAAACATCCTCTGAATAATTTAGTATTTATTTTATAATTAGTTTTTTGTAAAATTATATTTATCTATTTTCTAATATACTTCTCCCGATAATAGGTAATAGCCCAAATTAACAACTATTACCCATTACCAAGAATTAAATTAACCCAATAAACCTTGGATTAATCCAGAATTACCTGTTAAGAAGAATGCGACTACTGCGCCACCGATACCACCAATTAAGAAAGCGCTAGCGAAATTATTCCAGCTTTCCTTAGAGTTGAAAGCATCAATGGGAGGATTAGGTACAGCAACACTAGCAAGTGCTTTATCAGGATTGCTGTTAGCGTATAAGGATAAGCAAGCGGTTAAGATTACAACCAAACCAATGCTGCCCAGTAAACCAGCTAAGTTAGCATTAGGCGCATTACGTAAAGGACCTAATTTATCAAAAGGTCCAAATAATAAATAACCATGAGCCATACCAACTTCCAAACCACGTCTAAAAGGATTTAGTCCGGGGCGATAAGCTGGTAAATTGCTAATAAACCACTTCACCAAAGGAGCGGAATTGATGGGGGTTTCTAGGTCGCCCTTTTGTGGATCACGTCCTGCTGCTATTGCCATAACTATTTTTCGATTCCTTGAATCACTGTTGTTCTTTTTCAAGGCATGAAACCCATAAATCACAGGTGAGATTACGAGTTCCATACATTATTTAAGATTGTTTATTGCTAAACAATCCAGAAGAGAAAGCTAAGTAAATTAGCTTTTCCTAACCGTGTTTTCAACCTATAGTGGGTGGAAAAGGAGGTCGGGGAAGAAGCGGTTAAATTCAATCAAAATCCCGGCTGTGATTGTTAGCCAGATTGTAGCTGCAACGGGAGCAGTGGAGATGAATGTCAGCAAATAGTTGGTTTCGTCGCCTTTTTCAGCCATGAATTTAGTCTCCAGAATGAGTTAGTGAAAACAAATGAATTAACGTGGGGAAACGGTAATTTCTGAATCCTTCGCTGTTAATTCGCCGGAGAGCAATTCCTTGATTGCTGCTGCTGGCCAAGCAAAACCGGAGGTGATGATAGGTAGAGCAATACCCAAATCAATTTGGATCTCTTTTTGTTCGGGATTTGATCCTTTTTGGATTGCTTGGAGATAAGCACGGCCTACCCAACCAATCCAACCAGCAATGTAGAGGAAGAGAATACTAGGGATTAAAAAATCACCAGCATGATCAAGACGACCATCTACAATCAGGTGGGGATAACCTTCAGGTCCACAGAGTGCCTGAGAATAACGTTCAAACCGCTTTTTGCCTGATTCGGGGTCAGCGGTGGTGTTGCGGGCGTTTAGTGCTAGCTCTTGAAAGGCGGGAGAGTCTTTACAAGGAACAAGGTTTGCGCCTAGTGCTTTAGCTTCAGGAGCAAAGTTGAACCAAAGAGTCATCACCAAAAGCAAAGCAAACAATCGTCTCATGGAGTTGTTTCCTTTTATTACAAAACGGGAAGTTTCTTGTACAAAACGAAGCGGCTTGTACAGTCTTTATTTTAGATAACTAGGAAGTTATCATACTCTTGGCTGGGGACTGAGTAAAGTTGAAGTCAATAAAAGTTAAAGCTTCTCAATCAAAAGATAGGGAAAAGGGGAGAAAGTAGGGTCAGGAAAGATATGAGAGAATGTATGTTGCCCATTACCAATTACCAATTACCATTCTATGACAACCGTTTTGGCTATTGAAACCAGTTGTGATGAAACTGCTGTGGCAATTGTTAAGAATCGTGAAGTGTGTAGCAGTATTGTTGCTTCACAAATTGCTGTTCATCAACAATATGGTGGGGTAGTGCCAGAGGTGGCTTCACGTCAGCATTTAGAAACGCTAAATTATGAAATAGAGCAAGCGATCGCATCTAGTAATCTAGATTGGAGTCAGATTGATGGGATAGCTGCCACCTGTGCGCCTGGACTGGTAGGAGCTTTGCTGGTAGGATTAACGGCTGCCAAAACTCTGGCCATTGTCCATGATTTGCCTTTTTTGGGGGTGCATCACCTAGAAGGGCATATTTACGCGACTTACTTGAGTGAGCCAAGTTTAAATCCTCCTTTTCTTAGCTTACTTGTTTCTGGAGGTCATACAAGCTTGATTTATGTGAAAGATTATGGTATGTACGAAACCTTGGGAGAAACCCGTGATGATGCGGCGGGTGAGGCTTTTGATAAGGTGGCGCGGTTGTTGAAACTGGGTTATCCTGGTGGCCCAATAATTGATAAACTGGCACAAACTGGCAATCCCCAGGCTTTTGCATTACCGGAGGGCAAAATTTCTTTACCGGGTGGGGGTTATCATCCCTATGATTGTAGTTTTAGCGGATTAAAAACAGCCGTATTACGTTTAGTGCAGCAGTTGGAGAGAGAGGGTAAAGAAGTACCAATTGCCGATGTAGTGGCTAGTTTTCAGGATACTATAGCGCGATCGCTGACCAAAAGAGCGATCGCCTGCGCTCGTAACTATGGACTAGATACCATTACCGTCGGTGGTGGTGTAGCAGCAAATAGTGGACTGAGAAAGCATTTACAAGCAGCAGCCAGCAAATATAATCTCCGGGTTTTATTCCCCCCCTTAAAATTTTGCACCGACAACGCCGCCATGATTGGCTGTGCCGCCGCCGAACACCTATCGCTTGGTAGAACATCCCCCCTCACATTATGAGTCCATTCCCGACTCTCACTGAACCAAGTCATGCAGTTGTATGAAACTCCGTTAAGCCCTAGAAGAGGCAGGGGGGCAGGGGAGCAGAGGGGCAGAGGGGCAGGGGAGAGAAATAAAAAGAAATATTCTTTTCCCAATGACCAATGACTAATGACCAATGACTAATGACTAATGACCAATGACCGAATATTTTCAGCCACAGCTTTTGGTTGCTCTAACATAGCCAAATGGCCGCAATCAGAAATTTCAATCACATTATCGCCAACATATTGAAAAAGCCAATGAAAACTCGCTAAATGGCGGACATACTTAGGTTCCATCACCTTATCGTCAGCACCAGCTAAAAAATACACAGGCTGCTTTAACTTAGATACTAACTGGGGTAAAGAATTAATTTCTGCTTCCGTAGTAGAGTCGAAAAGAGTTCCCAAAGCAGCTTCAGGGTCAGCAACAATAAAATCAATCAGTCTTTGACGCGCCCAGTATCGGTCTAAAGGACGCAACACACTAGCTTTAGTAAACAACAAATCAATCAAAGGCATTTGTGAAAGCCAACGGGGACGAACTTGTAAAAATTTTTGTCCAGCGGCGCGAAATTGCTCAAAAGCTTCCTTCAGATAAATTCCACCACCAGCATTAATACAAATCACACCTTGAACACAATCAGGTAGTTGAGCCGCCGCCCATAGAGCAATAGTACCACCCAAAGAATGACCAACTAACCAAGCACTAGAAATATTCAAGTGTTGGAGAAGCACAGCCAAATCCTGAGCATAAGCAGATGGAGAGTACAGAGAATCCACAGACCAACTAACCATACTAGAGTTTGTAGCAGTCAGTTCTATCTCTGATGTCACCTGAGACTGTGATTCACCAAAACCTCGTAAATCATAAGATAAACACTGCAAATCTACCGATAAACGAGAAATCACAGGTTGCCAATATACACTACTACTTAGCCAACCGTGGATAAATACTAAAGTATGAGGGCATGATGTAGGAGCCGTTAGCTCATAAGTATGTGGAACGCCTAAGATTTCTATTGTTGCCATAATTAAATATCGTACCCTCAAGAGTGGGTGCGACTCAATACAACTCAACACGAACAGAGAACCAAAAATTCAAAATTTTAATTTTTGTTTGAATTAAGCAGATGGACGTTAAATCAACAAAATGTGTAAAAAAAGTACAATTACCCAAAACCTCTTGCCTTGTCATAACGACAATTTTTAACGCCAACCTACTGAGCTAAGTCTATTGACTAAGTAATCTATTTTTCACTCCTTCCGCGATTCTGTGACCTAAATATTCAGGAATGAGACTTTCATTCGGACCTAACAAATAAAGAATTAGTCGAGTCCGTCCGCGCCAAACCAGCAAATTGGCGTTAACCACCAGCAGGTCTTCTTGCCAGATAGCATACATCACTTTATAGAATAATCCAGGTTGATTATCAGCTTCAATCACTAAAGCCGGAAGATGAAAAACAGGATCAACATAGAAATCAGTTTGTACCTGTTCGAGGCCAGCATCAAGATTAAATTCTACAGCCAGCATTTCCTCCACTTCAAATCGGCCTGCTAACGCCTCACGAATAGCACGACAAACATTTTCAGCAGTTTTTTCGGTCAGTGCTTTATTGCCACGAGATACCAGTAATTTAATAAAAACCAGCATTGGTGGTCGAATTTGACCGTATAAACTCAGACCGTGAATAGTTAAACCATAAGCTGCTAGAACACCAAAAATATCGCTCAAGAGGAAAGATTGATTGCGGTAGGCAAAATGCAGGGCGCTTTTGCTCCCTTCTGGCTTCATCTCAATAACAGCCCGTTTAGTTTTATAAAGACGGTATGCTAGGCGTAAATTTTGAAGTTGAATCTCACTACTAACAAATTGCTCATAGAATTGGGGAAACGCTCGATTAAAGCGTTTCAGGAGTTCTAGAGTCGAAGATTTTAAACCAGAAGCCATTTTTGCGGGTAAGACTTGCTTGTTTTGTACAAACTGGGGACTGGGGACTGGGGATTGGGGACTGGGGACTGGGAGACAGGGAGCAGGGAAAGATTAAGAACTTTTACCTATTACCTATTACCTATTGCCTTTTACCTCTTAGGTATCCCCAAATTTAATTAGATATCCGAAATAATGTTATCTTTCAAAGTTTACAGCGTATCAGTTAAACTACTTGTTCTCATTGTGTTATTGAAGTTGATATTGATTAGCATAGAATGATCTGAGTTTTATCGGGTCATGACAGCAAAGAGAATGAATATAGTCATGAACATGGAAAAGATACTTGAATTTCGGAAAATTTTTGCCTTTGGTTGAGTTTTATGGAGTAGTGTCAAAACAAAATGCTAAAGTTGAAAGTGATTGGGAAGAAACACCTGATAACTAGCTGTGAGTATTGTAACTCGCTAAACCGCGTAGAATGTTTCTAGTGAATTAGCCGGCAATGATCATAGTTATGTTAAATGTGAATCAACACTTTTTAAAAGTGGAAACCAATTTTAGTCATACTACCCGAACTGCATTGGCATGGGTTTTTGGAAAACTTGGTTTAGCACTCCTGACTCTTTAGCGACAAATAAAAACACTGCTGTTAATGAGCATACAGCGGAAGTTGACGGTAATTCTAGTGTAGGTAAGGATCAAATCATTTTCAGTACGGAAAGAGATATTGACCTTTATGAACTCGAAGAACTCTGTGATGCAGTTGGCTGGTCACGTCGCCCTCTCAGAAAAGTAAAAAAAGCTATTGAGCATAGTTTTCTCGTGGCCTCTATGTGGCAAGTGCGAGGAAACAAAAAGCGTTTGATTGGTTTTGCCCGTGCTACCTCAGATCATGCTTTTAATGCCACCATTTGGGATGTAGTCGTTCATCCTGATTTTCAAAGTAGAGGTCTAGGTAAGGCATTAATGAAATATGTCCTCAAAAAACTTAGGAGTGAAGAAATTAGTAATGTCACTCTTTTTGCTGACCCTCACGTTGTAGATTTCTATAAAACTATGGGCTTTATGTCAGATCCTGAAGGTATAAAAGGAATGTTTTGGTATCCTCAGTGATTAAGGTGGCTGGGGTGTGGGGATTAGGGAATTGAGGGAAATATCCTCAATCTGATTTTTTCTCGATTATTGGGTTTGCATTTATTATTTCTTGTGATATGATAGTCGAGATGAGCCAACAATACATGATTTGATTTGTGTGGAGTTTGGTTTCTGTGACTTTACGGGATGTAGCGCAGCTTGGTAGCGCGCCTGCTTTGGGAGCAGGATGCCGCAGGTTCGAATCCTGTCATCCCGATTTGTGAGATATAAGCTCAAAACATAATAAATACATTCTTGAAGTCTATAAATTTTAAATTGTCTGAATCAGGATTTCCAGGATTTGAGGATTTCCAGGATTTTTATTTGATGAACTATCATATCTTTGCTACATCATAATTTAGGTAATATCTCAAAATCCTTACATCCCAAAAAATCAAACTTCACACAACATCCTGTTAATCCTTTAATCTTGAGCATCCTGATTCAGACAATTATTTCGCGCAAAGACGCAAAGGAGCAAAGACGCAAAGAAGAAAGGGAAGAGATTTTCTTTTTCAGCCATTATGGGAGTTTAGCAAAAAATCAAATCCTGATTCTGACCAGGGTTATTTCATTCTAGATTTAAGCAACGAATTTATGTGTTTTCAGCCGTCGTGAGATAGAAGCCCTGAAGCCTAAAATGACGCATTCTCGTAAATACATAAAATGTCAGATTTTAGAATGAAACAGCCCTGGATTCTGACAATTATGATTATAGGAAATGTTGGGTTTCCTTGCGTCAACCCAACCTACTAGCTAACGCACTGTGATTTATGTTGTGTAAGTGCGTACCGTTATAGGTTAAAATATGGGTGTTTGTATGCCTGAAATTTAAGTATTACGATAAACACACCAATAGCTATGAATAACAGACCTGGAATTATTCTCAAAAAACCCGTTGCGCTGGGAAAAAGAGAGATTAATGTGAATTGGCGGGATTTTGGGGTGGGAATAATCAAGGTTGGGGCAAATGCGGTTACTGGTAATATTGGTAATCTGCCTGAAAATATTGTTGATATTGGTGCGGCTATTGGAGTAGCACAAGAACCGGGAGAAATTGCTTGGTTATTAATTTGTTCGGCTTTAACACAGGCAATGGTGAATGTGATAGGAGATAATCAAGATTTACTACAGGAAGCAAGTCAGGGGAAGGAAGTAAAAGAAGATAAACTGCGGGGAATTTTAGAACAGCTTTTCAATCAGTGTTTAGAAAAATTAGAATCTGAAGAAATTACTATTGATCAAGATTTTTTTAAATGTCCCCAAGATTTTGCCGTTGTTGCAGAAATTAAAACTCCTTTTGCTGAGTGGCTACAAGCAGAATTTAATCTCAAGCCAGCGCAAGCAGAAACAATTAGTAATCGCTTGCCTAATGAATTTTTGTATGCTGTATATTCAGAATTTGATCAACATTCTGATAAGTATGCCAAGTTGCAAACAGCATTAGATAATCCTTTTAGTCAAGCTGTCGAAAAAGAAGCTAAAAAGGAACTTTCATGGCGGCGTTATTCGGCATGGCTGCAAAAACAAGTGGAAGAAAGAATGTTTAATGAAGCATTTGGACTGAAACAGGTTTATGTTCCTCTCCGGGCTTTTTATGAGGAGAAAATAGAAAGTGAAGATGATGATTTTGGTGTCTCTAATAGAAGATATCAATCAGTAGAGAAGAATGTGAAGCGGTATGTGGTTAATTTAGAGGATGAACTACAAACTTGGTTAGATAAATCTGATAAAACCGATGCTATGCGGGTGATTAGTGGTGGACTAGTGTGTTAATTCTGTGAATCCTTTAC
>NZ_VIKX01000228.1 GCF_009711935.1 Dolichospermum sp. UHCC 0259
CTCCTATCCCTGTTACTTCCTAATTCCTTTTTAGTGGGGGAGTGTGAACAGTTACGTCTATATAATTATTCCCAAATCTAATGAGCAAGTAAATGTTAGCTTTTTAGCAGCTATTCTTAATTCTCCTGTGAGTGATTTTCTTTATAAACTTCTATTTGGTGCTTTAACTATTCGTGGTGGATATATTAGATTTAGGGAATATCTTCAATATCTTCCTATTCCTAATATTAACTTTACTACAGCAAGCGATCGCCGTCAAGAATATCTACAAAACATCATCAACCTTTACCAACAATATCAAATCAATAATAAATCAGATACCATACTTAACCAAATTGATCACCACTTCAACCAGCAACTATCAGAAGCCGATGTAATTCATGACTTTCTCGCATATTTAGCCGAACAAATGATAGAACTAAATAAACAAAAACAAACAGAAATGAAAGGATTTATCACATGGTTAGAAAGATTTATCGGTTCTCCCATAGATAATCTTACCAACAAATCAAAAATTCAAAATTATTTAGGTAATTATTATAAACAAACCCAGTCAGATAACCATTTAACCCTTGATGAATTAATAGAAATCCTCAATAAAAACAAGAAAAAAGTAAAAGTTGATATTACTACTAGGAAAGAACAGGAAACATTAGAAAAAGAATATCAATCAAGTTTAAATACTCTCTTACCAATCAAAAAGCAACTTAAACAATGTGATTGGTTAATTGATGAAATTGTTTATCTGTTGTATGGTTTAACAGAAGAAGAAAAAGCCATAATTCAAGGATGAAAATATCCCCGACTTCTGTTTTCATTTTCGGCTTGAAACTTAGTTGAAGATTCATGGTGGCTTGCAAACGCAGATAGACGCAGATAAAAAAGAGGGATAAATATCAAGTTAAGAATCTAACTCTACCAGTATTAATATCATAGTAAGCACCGACAATTTTTAATCTGTCATCACGGATTAATTTATCTATAATTTGTGAATTATTTTGCAATTGTCTAGCTTGGTATTCAATATTATTAATTACGGCATTGTTATCATCATTAACATCATTTCTATTACTATTACGTCTTGTTCTGGAGTTTGGAGATAAACTTGGCCTAATATCATCAACTACAGAGTTAATGTTACCATCATCCGGTTGATTGTCAAACGCTGCTGATACTGCACCACATCCTTTATGACCTAAAACAACTATGAGTTGTGTTCCTAAATTAGCGGTAGCATATTCTAAACTACCAATGGTTTCATTAGTAGCAATATTACCAGCGACGCGCACAACAAATATATCTCCTAATCCTTGATCAAAAATTATTTCCGGGGGGACGCGAGAATCTGCACATCCTAATATTGCTGCATAAGGATATTGTTTGTTAGATACTGATTGCAACCGTCTTTTTGATTGATTGGGATATTGACGATTTTGATTAACAAATCTTCTATTTCCTGCTATTAATCTTCTTTTTGCTTCTTCTGCACTAACTGGATTAGGATTAGGATTATTTTCAGGAATTCTGATTTCTGAACGGTTGGTAATGATTTCATTACAAGCAGTGAGAGTACCCATACTCAAGGTACTTAAACCTACGAATTTTAAGAAGTTACGACGACCTACAAAACCGTTAATTTTACTCATAATCCACCTGATAACTTCTACATAATTTTTACAGAAGATATCAGATTAGATTATGATGTGAGAGTACCTAATTACACGGTTTAAGGGTTATTTAATCTTTTGTTTAAATACCAAACAATAATTTGGCAATATGGACTATATTTGCTTTCTGCATCTTTGCTACTCAGTTCCTCTAATTTCTTTTTGATAGCTTCTTTTGACCAAGTTTTATTAGGAAACTTTTCATTTAAAGCATTAATAACACTAAATAATGTCTCTTTACGATTTTTAACAAGAATTTCATGATTAAGATTTAAAATTTCATTTAGTTCATGATTGATAGTTTCATCATCAGAAAAAATCTTTCCAGTAGAACTATATTTGATATAGGTTTCACAATTTTTATTACTATCTGCTGGATTAAGAGTTATTTTACAAATGATCTTCTTTCCTTCGTAATGTCCCTTTCTTCCATTACAATGAAGATTTTTTAATCTTTTACCTCTATTACCTGAACAAGAAGCTATTAGATTTTTATAGTCTAGTTGTAAATGTGGATAGCAATCCTTATTTTGAGCTTTGTTATGTTCAATTTCCATATTATGTATAGATATTCGTTGCATACAGTAACAACAAATATAGCCTTGTTCTTTCAATAATGACGTTTTTAAAAGTTCTTTGGGATGATATCCGTCATAATTTGCGTCCTGTGTCTGACGATATTGTAAAAGACATCGAGGTTCTGAACCTTTGATAATGCGTTTCATTCTACCCTGTTTAAAAAATCAATAAGTGTATAAGCTTGAATCATATCTGGATCATTATTTCCCAATGATTCAGATAACTTTTGCAGTTCTAGTTTAGCTTCTTCTAAGTTATCATTATCTATCATTTCAAAACATTTGTCTATTCTTTCCTGCATTTTCACAGGTCTTTTTTCCACACCCATAACATCAGAAAGAATTGAGTTACTGTCTCTACCAAAAGTATGGGGTGTTAATTCTACAATTTCTGAATCTTCTAAAATAAATACGTTTTCTCGGTTGACTTCACTCAAAACTTGAGGAGAATGAGTAGTAACAATAAATTGACAGTTGGGGAATGTTTTCCTAAAGCTGGGAATTACAATTCTTTGCCATTGAGGATGTAAATGTAAATCTATTTCATCAATTAATATTATTCCTGTTCCTTTTTCTAGCAGTTCGGAAGGATTAGTAATACTAGGATTTAAAATTGCTAACCGTCGCGCAATGTCAACTACTATCATTAGTAAGGTTTTTTCCGCGTCGGAAAGTTGATCTAGTTTGAAGTTTTCACCATTTTTTTTAATAACTAACGAAGGTTTACTTAAACGACGAATACCACCTTCTCTACTCGAACTCACGCGCACTATGTGTAAATCTGAGAATTGGGTATTAGGAAAACCTTCTAAAAATGTTTCTAATGCTTTTCTAATAATTTCAAGACGTGGATTTCTAAAGTTGGTATCTTGTCTTAATCTAACTTCATTTTCATATTCTTCTTCTTCTTTAAACCAATATAAGAAATCTCGAAAATCATTTATATTTCCTGAAAAAGCTGTTTGATAACCAATCAGTCTATTATTATCATAAGTATTTTCTCTTTCCTCTTCACTCATATCTTTTATGGCTGAAGATTTTATTAATATTCTGTCGGTGTGATAAAAAACGATAATTGGTAAAATTAAATCATTTTTATTATTAATTTGTAAAATTCGCTCATCATCATGAATAGGAATTACTTCGTTTAAAAGTCTCTCCAGCAAATAATTAAAAAGGTCTCCTTTCGTGGATTGCATTCCCATTTTTCTATCTTGACTAACTTCCCACCACAACTTCTTATTTGAATCAACTTCAACACGAGTAGATAGAAAAACTTCATTGGAAGTTATTTTAATATCATCCTCTTCAATATATAGACGAGATTCATAATGTACACTCACGTCGGCTACAAATTGAGATAAAAGGATAGCAATACTATCTAAAATAGATGATTTACCTGAACCATTAGATCCAATGAACACAGCTAAATCAGGAGGAAGCGTTAATTTAAGTTCTCGAAAACCTCGAAAGTTTTGTAAATGTAGTTCTTCAATACGCATATTTATAAATTGAATATAATTGTAAATTCAAATTGCCAACAAGATGATATTTTTATCTTATCAAAAATTTTCGATTTTACACAATTAAGAATTATCGTAACTTTCCCAGCTTTAAATTATTTAATAATTAATCTCCATTTTCTGTAATCACCCTTTGTAAAGGCTTATCCCAACTATCAACAGGTAATTGCGATAAATAAGCAAAATCAAAAACTACTCCTATGGTCGCTTTTGTCTTCCAACCTGGTGAATTTAACAAACGGTCATAATATCCACCACCATAACCCAAGCGGTATCCTTGGACATCACAACCCACACAGGGGACAATAATTAAATCTACTTCTTCAATCTCAATTATTGGTGCTTCGTGGTGAGGTTCTGTAATCCCATAAGCACCAATATTTATTGTGTCTTCAGGTTGCCAAGAATGCCAAACTAGGGATTTATCAACACAACGGGGAAAACCCCAACGTTTGTTAGTGCTGGTATATAGCGAGCTAATATCAGGTTCTTGACGAAAGCTAAAAAAGGCGAGAATTGTATTTGCTTGATTAAATATAACTGAGTTTTGGATATTGGTAGTGAGGCGATCGCTCTTGTCTCTCCATTCTAATAATGTCATTGACTGGCGTTTGTGGAGTAAAGTCCGCCGCAGTTCTTTTTTATTTAGTTGTGAATTTATTTTTTGCAAAGCCGAGACAATTATTTTGAATTTTAATTAAATTGGCGGTTAGGCGGTTAGAAACCGCGTCTACACAGGCAAAACCCACCTGCGTGGGTTCAAATTTTGGTTTTTCCTTAGTCCGCGAAGGCGGACTTTGTTTGTGTAGCCGCGAATTCCATTCGCCGGGACTATTATGCAGCGTTTTTACGCCACCAATCAATAGTATTTTTCAAACCTTCTCTAAATTCTACCTGAGCAGTAAAACCAAAAGCCTGTTTTGCCCTTTCCGTATCTAAACAACGACGGGGTTGGCCATTGGGTTTGTCGGTTTCCCACACAAGTTCACCCTCATACTCCATCAATTCGCAAATTAGGGTAATTAAATCCTTGATAGAAATTTCGTAACCAGTTCCTAAATTGACGGGTTCAGCATCATCATAAAACTGAGTTCCCATCACTATACCCCGTGCTGCATCTGTAGAATACAAAAATTCACGGGTAGGAGAACCATCACCCCACACAGGAAGTTGTTTTTCTCCCCTACTTTGGGCTTCTTGCACTTTACGAATTAAAGCAGGAATAACATGAGAACTGCTAGGGTTGAAGTTGTCTTCAGGTCCGTACAAGTTCACTGGTAAGAGGTAAATACCATTAAAACCATACTGCTGACGATAAGATTGCAGTTGGACTAACAGGGCTTTTTTTGCCACTCCATAGGGGGCGTTAGTCTCTTCTGGATAACCATTCCAGATGTCATCTTCTTTAAATGGTACAGGAGTAAACTTAGGATAGGCGCAGATAGTTCCTACACAGACAAACTTTTCTATCCCTTGTTGATAAGCAGCATGGATTAACTGAGTCCCCATCATCAAGTTATCGTAAAACAACTCGCCGGGTTTTTCTCGATTTAAACCAATACCACCCACATGGGCAGCTAGGTGAATAATAACATCCTGTTGGTCTGCTGCCCGTTGGCAATTTTCCCATACTCGCAAATCACAATCGTGCGATCGCGTCACTGTAATTTTCTCACGATTAGCGCCATTATGGCACAGTTGATCTATTACCTGACGACCGAGGAAACCCGCCCCACCAGTAACAAGAATCCGTTTATTTGCTAATTCTAAGGCAGTCATATTATTATCCTTAATCGGAATTAAAAGTGCAGAGATCCTAATTCTTGACGGGTAGTAGCAATATCTTGAATTTGTTTTGCACCATTACCATTAGAGGAAGTGCAACCCACAGCTTGTAAATCAGCTTCTACCATTAGCGCCACCAGTTCCTTAAATGTTACCGATGGTTGCCAGCCTAATTTTTGCTGGGCTTTAGTGGGATCACCAATTAGTAAATCTACTTCAGCAGGACGCAGATAACGTTGATCAAACTCTACGTATTTCTGCCAATCGAGATTAACGTACCCAAATGCCAACTCTAAAAACTCCTTCACTGAATGGGTTTCACCTGTAGCTACCACATAATCATCTGGTTGCTCTTGCTGCAACATCAACCACATAGCTTTTACGTAATCTTTCGCATAGCCCCAATCTCTCTTGGAGTCTAAATTACCCATGTAGATATTTTTTTGTTTACCAGCAACAATGCGGGCTACTGCTCTAGTAATTTTGCGGGTAACAAATGTTTCTCCCCGTCTAGGAGATTCATGATTAAAAAGAATACCGTTACAAGCAAATAAATTGTAAGATTCGCGGTAATTTATAGTTTGCCAGTGGGCGTATACCTTAGCACAAGCGTAGGGACTGCGGGGATAAAAAGGTGTGGTTTCACTTTGGGGAACTGCTTGCACCAAACCATACATTTCCGAAGAACCAGCTTGATAGAAACGGACTTCAATCCCAGTCCGCTGTTGATAATCGCGGATTGCTTCCAATAAACGTAATGTCCCCATACCTACAGCATCTACTGTATATTCAGGTGAATCAAAGCTGACTCGGACGTGGGATTGAGCGCCTAAATTATAAATTTCTGTAGGTTTAACTTCTTCTAAAATCCGTCGCAGAGTTGTTCCGTCGGTCAAATCACCATAGTGGAGAAATAGCCTTGCGCCCTCGTTATGAGGATCTTCATACATGTGATCAATTCTGTCTGTGTTAAAGGTGGAAGTACGGCGAATAATCCCGTGTACTTCATAACCTTGTTCTAGTAAAAGTTCGGTTAAATAAGAACCATCTTGACCAGTAATACCAGTGATTAAAGCCCGTTTTCTTTGTGTCATGCTTGGTGATGCCTTGTTGCTTTTAGTAGAAGATTATAAACAGTCTGATATAAGTTAGCAGTTAAGTGACATAATTGCCCAATAGTCAGTCTGTAAATTGCAAATATTTAGTTGTTATTAAATCAGGGTCAACAAATATTTATTTTTGCTAAAAAACACTTTAACAAATAATTATGGGTTTACGTCAATTAATATTATGGATTTTAGAGCAGGTTGCGTAGTTAGGAGGTACAAAATCTCAATTGAAATCTATACACAAAGCCAGATTTACTCCTGACATCTGAATTCTGCTGTAAGTGTATCAATTATTCTCTATATTATAAAAATAAATGAATTTTATACCTTTGCTGTCAAAAATGGTTTTGGGGCATAATGTTGCCCCATAAGAGGGAACTGGTGTACTTACTTAGGAAGGTGAATTAAATAAAGTACAACTCTTACTTCATGTAATCTAATGTTGGGTTACGCTATCGCTTTACCCAACCCACAAAGAATTGTAAGTTAATAAATCCATGTTCCTTAGTAAGCTCCTTTATTCTTGGGCATGATGACAACATTAACTGTTTTGAGGATAATCCACAAATCGAGCCAAAAATTCCTAAAATTGACATAATGTATGTCTATTTGCACCCGACGAGGATATGGAATATCATTCCGCCCAGATACTTGCCACAAACCAGTAATTCCTGGACGAATCGTTAAAACATGATTGATATAATCACCATATTTTATTAATTCTTCTTTCACTAAAGGTCTTGGTCCAACTACACTCATATCTCCTTTGAGAACATTCCAAAATTGGGGAAATTCATCTAAGCTGGTAATTCGCAAAAAATGGCCAATTTTAGTAATTCTCGGATCTGTTTTGAGTTTAAAGTTGTCTTCAAATTCTGCTCGCAGACTAGGTGATGTGGTCATCATTTCGACGAGAATTTCGTCAGCATTGTTGACCATAGTGCGAAACTTAATACAATTAAAGCTGCGGTAGTTTTTGCCTACCCGTTCTTGAACATAAAAGATTGGACCCTTTGAGCTTATGGCTATCAATAAGGCCAATATTATGTAAATGGGAGAACACAAAATCAAGACCGACAATGAAAAAACTATATCAAACAGTCGTTTAAAAAACTCTCCGTATAAACCCTGAAAAGATAAACTTCTGGATTTCACCTTTGGCTGTTTAACTTTTTGACCACGTTTTGATAAAACAGTCATAGATGTACTGTTATCCTTTCGCGGGTATCGTTTGCCGGAGAGGAGTGAACTCTGGGCAGTCATCATACTCCTTTATAATCCACACCACACATAGTCCCGATCTTAAAGCTAAAAGGCAGTAATTTTAAGGAAAAATTTACTGTCTTCTGAGAAAATAAATACAAAAGGCTGATGTTTACTGTCTGTAAACTCCTTTTTCACGACATTCATTCACAAAACTGAGATAGCGCTCTGCAAAAACCTGGCGAGAAAATTGATTAGCGTGTGTTTGTATATACTCATAACTGTATAAATGTTGCTGATCTACAAATTTTTCTACGGCATCTACTAAAGCTCCTACTGTTTGGATTTTGAATAATATACCAGTTCCTGTATCAGGATGTGTTTGAATATCTCTAACTGTTTCTAATGCACCACCTGCACGGTATGCAATTACGGGAGTTCCACAAGCTTGGGCTTCAACTAGGGCAATGCCAAAGTCTTCGCAAGCTGCATAAACAAAGGCTTTGGCACGGGACATATAATTTTTGACGATATGATCGGGTTGCCATCCTAAGATTTGAATATGTGGTTGGGCGATTTCCCGTAATTTGTTCATTTGCGGACCTGTGCCAATAATGATCAGGGGTTTTTTTAGCTGATTAAAAGCCTGGACAATTAAAGAAACTTGTTTATAACTCACTAATCGGGAAACTATCAAGTAAAAATCTTCTTTTTCTGAAGAAAAGGGACATTCATCTAGGTTAACCGGTGGATAGATGACGGTTGCTTGCCGACGATAGCAACGCCAAATCCGTCTGGCTGTGTGTTGGGAGTTGGCAATGAAGTAGTCTACCCGGTTGGCGCTGATTACGTCCCATTGCCGCAAATTATGGAGGATTTGCCGTGTGATCCAGCCGATTGCTCCTTGCCCTAGTTTGCTTTGGTTGAGATAATCAAAGGTTAAATCCCAAGCGTAGCGCATGGGGCTATGGCTGTAACAGATATGCAATTGATTAGGGGTGGTTAAGACTCCTTTTGCTACAGCATGAGATGAAGATAAAATAACTTCATAATCGCGCAAATCCAATTGCTCTATGGCCAAGGGTAATAGGGGTAAATATTTTTGGACTCCTTGACGGGCTTGGGGAAATTTCTGTAAAAACGTTGTGCCAATTTGACGTTTGTACAGGTAACTTTCTGGATTGCTGGATTCAAAATCTATCAGGGCATACAAATCAGCGTTAATGTGATTTAATATTTCCTGGACTACGAGTTCTGAACCTCCTGTGGCTTGAGGGGTTAACCACTCATGAACTAAGGCATATTCTAAGGACACGGTTAAGTTGAATGGGTGGAAGGTAATTAAGCTGTTTTAATGAGGTGATATTCGGTCTTCCCCATTTTTGATCCAGAAGTTGGAAAATTTCTAGATTGAATAGAAGATATAATCCTACCAAAAGATGTTCCTATAGTGATACTACAACCTGATAACCTCTACAGATAAGGGTGATTTTCCCATTGAGGTTATTGAGGAATTAGGAAGTTATGCGAATTTTAGTTATTGGTGGAACTCGGTTTATTGGGGTGTATTTGACTGATTTACTGGTGAAGGCTGGACATGAGGTGGTTTTGTTCAATCGTGGTAATCATGCTGCGCCTTCAGGGGTAGGACAAATTATAGGCGATCGCACTGATGCTACTCAATTACAAGAAAAGTTAGCCTCAGTAAGTTTTGATGTCGTTTTTGACAATAATGGGAGGGAACTCACGGATACGCAACCTCTGGCAGAAGTTTTTCAAGGACGGGTAAAGCATTTTGTGTACATGAGTTCGGCGGGTGTTTACCTCAAATCTGACCAAATGCCTCATATTGAAGGGGATGCTGTTGATCCTAAGAGTCGTCACAAGGGTAAACATGAGACGGAAGCTTACCTGAAGCAATTGGGAATCCCCTTTACTTCTATTCGTCCTACTTATATCTACGGACCGCAAAATTATAATCCTTTGGAAAGTTGGTTTTTTGATAGAATTGTGCGCGATCGCCCGATTTGTATTCCAGGAAATGGTATGCACTTAACTCAACTTGGCCATGTCTGGGATTTAGCCCAAGCGATGACCCAGATAATTGGTAATGAAAAGGCGATTGGGGAGATTTATAATATTTCAGGCGATCGCTTTGTCACTTTTGACGGTTTAGCCCGCGCTTGTGCTGTGGCTGCTGGTAAGTCTGCTGATGATCTTAAAATCGTTCATTATGATCCGAAAAAGTTTGATTTCGGCAAACGCAAGGCTTTTCCGATGCGGGTACAGCATTTCTTCGCATCGGTGAATAAGGCACAAATAGAATTAAATTGGCAACCTAAATATGATTTAATTTCTGGTTTGCAAGATTCTTGGAAAAATGATTATCTAGCTACTGGTGCAGATAAATTAGAAGTTGATTTTTCTGTAGATGATGAGATTTTAAAAGCTGGGTAATTTGTAATATTTGTAAGGGTTTAGCAATGCTTATTGGTGTCAACTTAACGGTACTGACTTCCAAACTTGTTGACTAATTTGTTCTAACATCTCGATGTCGTTTCCTTGTAGCTTTGACTAAACCAAATAATTTCCCTCGTTCTACAAGATAGGTGACGACATCGGGGTTTTCACCCCTTGCAACTGCTCTACTGGTCTGTCAATTTTCTATTTGTGGATAAAGACGCTTGAGACAGATACGGGCATCCGCTGTTGTGAGTTTAATGCTCGCTAAAACATTAAATCTTTTCCGTTTTGATGGTGATTTAATAAATACTTTTGTTACACACCAGATATGTCCTAAAAATGCTTTCATGATAAAGTTTGCTGCATCAACAAAAAATACTGCTCTTTTACCCTGTCTAGCCTCTTCTAGCACTGGTTCTAGCTTTTTTTCCTGATACTCTTTTTGGGCTTCTACATCCGCATTTCCTGGTATGTAACCTACTTTTAGTCTTTTCATTCCTATTCTCTTTATAAACTGTCTTACCTGATTTTCACTTCATTTTTATGCCTGTTAATTCTTAAATTTTTTTTTCGCCGCCTCTTTGATACTCATTGGCGGATTTTTTTCAAAATATTTTTCCAGGGCTTCTTGATATTCTTTGATGTATTTTCTTACTGTATTTTCACTCAGATTTACTAATGATACTATTTGGCTATTTTTCAATCCTTTGCTTTTTAGCCACATTACTTCCATTCTGATTTGTACTCTTGGATGTGGATGATTAAATCTTTCGTAATGAAACATTGCTTTTTTTTCTGTACTATACGTTCTTGCCTTCATTACTTGATTACCCTCCACTTTTTTATTTAATATTTTATACCACTTTTTTCTATCCTCAATTTATGCCTTTGCAGAGTATATCTAATAAATTTTCCTATCCAAAATCTATTTTTTTGAGCTAAAGGTAATTTTTTAACCCTTTTTAATGAAATAAATTCCGTAATAACCGATTGTGACAGTTAAGGGTGCGGAATGGGGGATCTATAGGTAGAGAAAGCAAAACTAAACTAATTTGGACTTAAATCAAAATCTGAGTAACAAGTAGCTTTTGTTGCGTCTCCTCTTTCTGAACTACTATTTAAGTAAAACTCTAAATATTCTTTTAATTCTTTTGGAGTATAATCATCTTCTCCCTCAACAATACTAATAAGCATAATAGGTCTTTGGTACTTGGTTGAAAAATAGTTATTTTTTAAACAAGTTTTTTCCACAAATTGACCAAGATTTAAAGTATAATTTCCTATTTTATTAGGAAGTTGCGTGCTACTATATGTTTCTTGTATTTTTTTAGAAATTTCTTTTGCCCTCTCAAATGCTAGTCCTTTTTGCTCTGAATATTTACCTTCAACAGAAGCAGTACCCACAGCAATAACATATTTAGAACGTCTAAAAACTTGTAACCACTGTTTATTAATTGTTTCTGTTAGTGTATTTAAACCTTTAGGAGAGTCTTCTATTTCTTTAATACTACCCAATTTCCACTGATAGGCTTCTCCAAATACTTGGATTACAGGCTGAAAAGTCTTACCCTCACCTTTTATTTTAATAGGTTCAGGCCAATATATTGTATTAACAATAATATTGTTGTTACAGAACTGCATGGCAATAGTAGTTTTTCCAGGAGCTTGACAACTCTTATTTGTCATCAATTCTTTAATACTCCTTATATTCTCTTGACTTTCTTCTGAAAATTCTGTAGTTTCCAATTTAGGATAATTATCCTTTGGCTCAAAAATTCGTGTAGGCTTAACTGTAGGTGTAATAAGTGGTTTTACAATAGTAAATGAAGTTAATGATAATGAGACAAAAATATATGAAGCTAATGATAATGCAAATAAGAAAAATATAAAAATACTTTTTCGTTGATTTTTTTTCATAAAAGTTTTTACATTTGGAAATGATAACAATGACAAAATGTTTTAATACTTCAAGAAGAGATGATGAAAATATAAGTTACATAAATCAAATCCTTCACTAATCTAGTCAATTATCAATTTATGTAACTCAAAATTAACTTTATTTTTTTTCTTCTAACTTCTCTGATTTTTGCGAATTATGATCTACATAATATATCTTGTTGTTACAAGATTGAACAATTATCAAACCATGTCCTGTTTCACACGCAGGACTAGTGGTCTGTCAAGCAAAAAATTGTGAATTTGAGAGAGAATAGGGGGGCTATT
>NZ_VIKX01000229.1 GCF_009711935.1 Dolichospermum sp. UHCC 0259
ATTTCTCCATAAAGGGAGCGGTAGAACCTTAAAAATGAACCTTATATTAGGTTTCATACTTTCAATGATTTTAGTATAGATTATACACTTTACATGCGGGTTAGTGAATTTTTTGATCAGCGGATTGGTAAACACTTATTTGTCAAGAAATTGCACAAACGTTATCAGATAGAGGGTATTGAAATTCCCTTTCCCATCAGAGATATTTATGTGCATGAAGGTTAACTTCACAATCCTGTCCAAGAACTTATTGAGCTAATTAGGTTAAATTGTAAATAAATGTAAAGCAATTTGCCCATAAAATCTTCACAGAATTAGCCTGATCTAATCCAGTGCGTCACTCCCTGCGGTAGTCTAGATAAATGTTAATTTATCGCCTGGTTTGACAAATAGTTTTATGACTTCAGTTTCTAGTCCTCCACGCACTATTCGTATTGGTTCACGTAAAAGCCAACTAGCTTTAGTTCAAACATACTGGGTACAAGCGGAACTCCAGAAAAGCTTTCCCGAAATTACTTTTGAAGTCCACACCATGTCTACCCAAGGGGATAATATCCTGGATGTAGCCTTGGCAAAAATTGGCGATAAAGGACTATTTACTAAGGAATTGGAATTGGGCATGATCAATGAAGATATTGATTTTGCTGTGCATTCCCTCAAGGATCTTCCCACTAATTTACCAGCAGGGTTGACCCTAGCAGCAATAACAGAACGGGAAAACCCCTCAGACGCTGTGGTGCTGCATGAAAAGCATAAAGGCCTGCAAATCGAGACTTTACCCGCAGGTGCGGTGATTGGGACTTCTTCTTTGCGAAGATTGGCACAGTTACGCCATAAGTTTCCTCATTTTACATTTAAGGATGTACGGGGAAACTTGATCACACGCATGGCAAAACTGGATGCAGGTGAGTATGATGCTTTAATTTTAGCGGTTGCTGGTTTAGAAAGATTGGAAATGAGCGATCGCATCCATCAAATTCTCACCCCCGAAATCTCTCTCCATGCCGTTGGACAAGGTGCTTTGGGGATAGAATGCCGAGCAAATGATGAGGAAGTAATTGCCTTACTTAAAGCCATTGAACACCCGCAAACACGCGATCGCTGTTTAGCAGAAAGATCATTTTTACGAGTTTTAGAAGGCGGTTGTCAAGTTCCCATTGGTGTAAATACAGAAATTAATGGTGATCAATTAACATTAAAAGGTCTGGTTGCCAGTGTTGATGGTCAACAAATAATTAAAGATACCGTCACCGGTGCGGCGGCTGATGCCGAAAAATTAGGCGCAGAACTAGCCAGTATTCTCAGGGAAAAAGGCGCTACAGAAATCCTAGAAAAAATCTTCACCGAAGTTCAACGAGGATCATAAGTTAATTGACAACTGACAACTGACAACTGACAACTAACAACTGACAACTGACAAAAATATGAAAATTTTATTTGTAGCCGCAGAGGCCGCTCCCATTGCAAAAGTTGGCGGCATGGGGGATGTTGTAGGTGCATTACCCAAAGTATTGAGAGCAATGGGTCATGATGTGCGGATTTTCATGCCTTACTATGGCTTTGTTGCCGATAAAATGCCAGTTCCCAAAGAACCCATTTGGAAAGGTTCTGCCATGTTCCAGGAATTTTCAGTTTATGAAGGTGTCCTGCCGGGAACTGATGTTCCTTTGTATTTATTCGGACATCCAGTTTTCCTCCCCCGACGAATTTATGGTGGAGAAGATGAAGATTGGAGATTTACCTTCTTTTCCAATGGTGCGGCGGAATTTTGTTGGAATTATTGGAAACCAGAAATTGTCCATTGTCATGATTGGCACACAGGAATGTTACCAGTCTGGTTGAATCAATCTCCAGATATTACCAGTGTCTTCACCATTCACAACCTCGCTTATCAAGGACCTTGGCGGTGGTATTTAGAGAAAATTACTTGGTGTCCCTGGTATATGCAAGGACACAATACAATGGCAGCCGCAGTTCAGTTTGCCAATAAAGTCAATACAGTTTCTCCCACCTATGCAGAACAAATCAAAACACCTGCCTATGGTGAACAAATAGAAGGGTTATTATCTTTTGTTAGTGGCAAATTATCAGGAATAATTAACGGCATAGATACTGATATTTATGATCCTGCTAATGATAAATACATTAACCAAACCTTTACGATAGATACCCTTGATCAACGCAAAGCTAATAAAATAGCTCTGCAAGAAGAGGTCGGTTTAGAAGTTAATTCTAATGCCTTTCTCATCGGCATGGTGACAAGGTTAGTAGAACAAAAAGGGATGGATTTAGTATTACAAATCCTTGACCGTTTCATGGCTTATACAGATGCTCAGTTTGTCCTTTTGGGAACAGGCGATCGCTATTATGAAACCCAAATGTGGCAACTCGCATCCCGTTATCCCGGACGCATGGCCACCTACCTCCTGTATAATGATGCCCTTTCTCGCCGTATTTACGCAGGTACAGATGCCTTCTTAATGCCTAGTCGCTTTGAACCCTGCGGCATCAGTCAAATGATGGCTTTGCGTTACGGTTCTGTTCCCATTGTCCGTCGCACAGGGGGATTAGTTGATACCGTCAGCCACTTTGATCCAGTCAATGAAGCAGGTACAGGTTATTGCTTTGACCGCTATGAACCTCTGGACTTATTCACCTGTATGATTCGCGCTTGGGAGGGTTTCCGTTTCAAACCTCAATGGCAAGAATTACAAAAACGGGGGATGAGTGCAAACTTCAGTTGGTATGAATCGGCTAAAGAGTACGATAAACTTTATCGTTCTATCTATGGTTTACCAGATCCAGAACCGGAAGCAACAGTAGAACCAGTAGTAGAACCAGCAGTAGAAGCAACACCAACATCAGTTTAAGGCATTTGAAAAAGTTGGAATTGTAAACAACATTAATGGGGTATTTGTCTAAAATGCCCCTTTTTAATACACCATAGTATAAAAATAAAATTAATAAAAAATGAATTGGTTAGAGCGCGTTGCAGAAATTCGCAAAATTTGTAATGTGCCAGCACCAGCCCGAAATGTTGCTTCTGCTAAAGAATAGAAATAGCAAATAGCACTCTGTAGAAATCACCTTTCTATTGTTATAATTATTGAAAACAATGATTTGTCAGGAACTAAATTTAACTACATTTAACTTATTATGTTAGAATAAATATGTCTGTTATCCGAAGGATAAAGTATGACCACAGCAGTTTCTACATATCTACAATCAACACTATATGAAACAGATTATTATCTGTGGATAGAAAACACACTCAAACAGTTAGAAAACAAAGATATTAATAATTTAGATTGGCAGCATTTAGCAGAAGAGATTGAAGCATTGGGAATAGAACAAAGACGCAAAGTAGAAAGTTATTTGAAACAGTTATTAATCCATCTTCTGCTTTGTTGTTATTGGGAAACTGAAAAAGAAACCTGTCAACGAGGTTGGCAAATTGAAATCTCTAACTTCCGTGACGAGTTGGAATTTTCTTTCCGCTCCAAAACACTTTACAACTATTGCCTGAGTTGTTTAGAACAGGTTTATACTAAAGCTAGAAGACAAGCAATTCAAAAGACAGGTTTACCTGGTGAGATTTTTCCAAAGCAATGTCCTTTTAGTCTTGAAGATATTCTTAATAATGAATATTTCCCCTAATTTTTCAGGACTTACGCAACTGGCACATTGGTAGGGTGCGTCAGATATCAACAATCTGTTTATTTACAAGATTTATGCAGTCTGACGCACCCTACAACAAATTTTTAGTGTGACACTTGCGTAAGTCCTATTTTTTTAGAGGTTGTTTGAAAACTTTTTCATGTGGTATCTGACACCCGCAAAACAACAAGATCCCCAATTTATTAAAAAAGTTGGGGATATGTTGGGGGTTTAGATATGATCAGAAAACGACTAATGAGGGCTTGCTGATAGCGTAGCGTGGCGTAAGCCATATAAAGATAAAACCTAGATATATCAAGAGGTTGAGGGTTGAAAAAGGTGAATCAGGTGCAAGGAATAAGGGTGGAAATTAGCAAAAACCTATCACTTGGATTCAAGACTATTCTTTTCTTCTTCTAATTCTTCCTCCTGACTGGTCACTGAGCGGAGCCGAAGTGCTGACTCCTATCCCTCACAGACAACTTTTTCAGCAAACCCTAATTACTACTTCCCAAATCCCTTACCTTTAGTTACTGAAGGAAGACAAATACAGTTTTCTAACTGCTGAAGTAAAGTTTCGGTATCTAGATTTTGACCAATTAAGACTAATTGATTTTTCTTTTCACCTTTCCATTGATCATCATCAATAGTAAAGCGTTTACCGCAAAGATGGAAAATATGACGTTGCGGACTTTCATCAAACCACATAATCCCCTTAGCACGGAAGACATTTGTGGGTAATTGGTTATCTAGAAAATGTTGAAACTTTCTAATCGAAAAAGGTTTATCACTTTGGAAAGAAATAGAGAGAAAACCATCATTTTCTAAATGGTCAGAATGGTGATGATGTTCATGCTCATGGTGGTCATGTCCACAGGTAGAATGATCATGATCGTCGTGATGTTCATGTCCACAATCATCATGATCATGATGTTCTTCTGCGTGGTCATCAAAATATTTATCAGATTCAAACAACCCGACACTAAGAATCAAAGGTAGGGGAACTTGGGATTTTGTTGTGCGAATAATTCTTGAACCTTCTTTGATATTGTTAATTTTTTTCTCTAAATCCTGTAAGGTTGGTTCATCAACCAAATCAGTTTTATTGAGAATAATCACATCACCATAAGTAATTTGACTCAAAGCAGCTTCAGAATTGAATAAATCTAAGCTATAATTTGCCGCATCAACTACAGTAATAATAGAATCTAACCGAGTTAGATCTCGTAATTCTGAACCTAGAAATGTCATAGCAACAGGTAAAGGATCTGCTAAACCTGTTGTTTCCACAACTAGATAATCTAGCTTTTCTTCTCTTTCCAAAACTTTGTAAACAGCATCAACCAAGTCATTATTAATGGTGCAACAAATACAACCATTACTTAATTCCACCATATTTTCGTCAGTGGAAACAACCAATTCATTATCAATGCCAATTTCACCAAATTCATTCACTAAAACCGCAGTTTTCACACCTTGTTGATTTGTGAGAATATGGTTGAGTAAAGTGGTCTTACCGCTACCAAGAAAACCTGTAATAATGGTAACTGGTAAACCTTGCTTGGCAACTTCCATTACTTGAGATTCGGAATTAACTGTTGTTGGCATAGTCATGAAGGAGGATTTTGGTGTATTTTAAATTTTATCTTGATTTTGTCCACTCGGCATTAGAGTAACACTAAATTAAGATGAAGCTGCGGAGAATAAGATTTCCAGAATCATTGACCGCAGATAAACGCAGATACACGCAGATAAATCTGGATGAAGTAATGGATTTTATGATTCTGTGCAGTTTCATATAAAATTAGTATTACCTCCAAGTGTTAACAAGATTACGAAGTTTTACTAATAAGAATCTTAGCCAATTATTAGCTACTAAAATTTTCATTTACGCCATTGTCATCAACTTGGGTTATTATTGTTTATCGTCCGATTTCCGCATTACTCTATTATGACCCTATCTATTTACAATACTCTGACCCGTCGTCAAGAACAATTTACCACCGTCGAACCTGGAAAGGTTAAAATGTATTACTGCGGTGTGACGGTTTATGATTACTGCCATTTGGGTCATGCTAGAGCTTGTATTGTTTGGGATGTGGTGCGTCGTTACCTTCAGTTTATTGGTTATGATGTGCGTTATATCCAAAATTTTACTGATATTGATGATAAAATTCTTAAACGCGCACGGGAAGAAGATTCTTCGATGGAAGTTGTTGCAGAACGCTATATTCAAGCTTATTTTGAGGATATGTCCCGGTTGGGGATTAAAGAGGCTGATGAATATCCCCGCGCGACACATACAATGAATGGGATTCAAAGATTAATTCACGATTTAGAACACAAAGGTTTTGCGTATCCATCTAATGGTGATGTGTATTATGCTGTCCAAAGTTTTGCTGAATATGGCAAACTTTCGGGACGCAAATTGGAGGATATGCAAGCTGGTGCAAGTGAACGGGTAAATGTGGAAGATGCCGAATATCAAAAGAAGCGATACCCCTTTGATTTTGCCCTGTGGAAAGCTGCAAAACCCGATGAACCTGCGTGGGAATCTCCTTGGGGAAAAGGTCGTCCAGGATGGCATATTGAATGCTCGGCGATGGTGCGCGATCGCCTGGGTGATACTATAGATATTCATGCTGGTGGCGCTGACTTAATTTTTCCCCACCATGAAAACGAAATTGCTCAATCGGAAGCTGTCACTGGCAAACCTTTAGCTAATTATTGGTTACACAATGGCATGGTGAAGGTAGATGGGGAAAAAATGTCCAAATCTTTGGGTAATTTTATCACCATTCGTCAATTATTAGATCGGGGTGTAGACCCAATGGCGGTAAGATTATTTGTGATGATGGCACAATATCGCAAACCTATAGATTTTACCGATGATGCTATATTAGCAGCAACTAACGGTTGGCATACTATCAAAGAAGGATTACTTTTCGGTTATCAACATGGTGAAAAATTGGGGACTGGGGACTGGGGACTGGGGACTGGGAATAATCTAATTTCTCATACCTACATTGATAAATTTAAAGAAGCTGTTGATGATGATTTTAATTTCCCTGGTGGTTTAGCCGTAATTTTTGAATTAGCAAAAGAATTAATTCGGGAAGGAAATATTATTGTTCATCAAGGCAAAACAGAAACTTCAGCAAATGAATTACTGGAAAAATGGCAAACCTTAATTACATTAGCAAATGTTTTAGGTTTTACTGCTGAACCAGAAACAGAAACACCTGCACAGGATGGTTTAAGTGATCTGGAAATTGAGGAATTAATTCAACAAAGACAAGCAGCCAGAAAAGCCAAAAACTTCGCCGAATCTGATAGAATTCGTGATCAACTATTAACAAAAGGTATTAGTTTAATAGATAGCAAAGAAGGAACACGCTGGCACAAAGGTTAAATCCAGAATTAGCAACGAAAAATAAGTAATACCAACTTTATGTGAGGTGGCACAGAATCACGAAATCCATTAATTTATCTGCGTTTATCTGCGTTTATCTGCGTTCAAATATTCTGGAAATCTAATTCTATTCAGCCTCATCTTACATTTGGTATCACTACTTTCCTGGAACTGATCAAGCTTTACGCTTCCCAAGTGTTGTTGTAAAATTTATGTACAAGACAAAAACACCCACATTAGAGAGGAATTGACTGTGGAACAAAAAATTAACTGTGCTGAAGCCTGTGTCAACGGGTGTGTTTTAGGTGATAAATGTCCCAATATCGAGTATCGAGAATCAGCTTCAAAATTCATCGAAGAAACTTCTTTAGACAAAATGCTAGAAATAGCTGAAGAAAGACTGCGGAAAAAAATGTCAGAACCACCAAAGTGGGTGTTTCCAGAAGATTCTTAAAGAGAATTTTGAGCAAGCGGTTATTGAAACCAGTTAAAATAGTGGGTTAGCAACAAATAACCCACCAAAAATATTAATTATTTCCTAAAAAATTATCATCATGAAACATGAATGAAAATACATTAATTAGTAGCGCAGTAGTGAAAGCAAAAGCCAAAGAATTGGGCTTTCACGAAGTAGGGATTGCTGCTGTCGGTGATTTAGAGACGACAGAAACAGAAAAATTGCAAGCTTGGTTAAAGATGGGTTATCACGCTGATATGGAATGGATGAAAAACCCCAAGCGTGAGGATATTCGTTTAGTTATGCCAGAAGTGCGATCGCTCATATCTCTAGCCTTAAATTATTATACCCCCCATCAACGTCCATCAGGAGACGAATATGGCAAAATTTCCCGTTATGCCTGGGGAAGAGATTATCATAAAGTTATGCACAAAAAGCTCAAACAATTGGCTAGTTGGCTAGAATCACTAGGCGAAAATGTCAAAGCCCGTTATTATGCAGATACAGGCCCAGTCCAAGATAAAGTTTGGGCGCAAAAAGCCGGCATTGGTTGGATTGCTAAAAACGGGAATGTGATTACCAGAAAATATGGTTCTTGGGTGTTCTTGGCAGAAATATTAACCAATCTGCAACTAGAAAGCGATCGCCCATCCACCCAACATTGTGGCACTTGTACTCGTTGTTTGCAAGCCTGTCCGACAGGTGCAATTACCGCACCCTTTGTTGTAGACGCTAATCGCTGTATCGCCTATCATACCATTGAAAACCGCGCCGAACAACTCCCGGCAGACATCACACCCCATTTACAAGGATGGATAGCAGGTTGCGATATTTGTCAAGATATTTGTCCTTGGAATCAGCGATTTGCTCAACCAACTAATGTCAAGGATTTTCAACCATATCCTGGGAATTTAGCCCCAAAGCTGGTAGAATTAGCCCACATATCAAATGAGGAGTGGAATCAAAAGTTCACAGCATCAGCCTTGCGACGCATAAAACCAGAAATGTTACGACGTAATGCTCGCGCTAATCTTGACAAATCCAGGCATAATAATGACCCAGAAAGTAATAATTTTTGATTTCGATGGGACGATTGCTGATACAGTAGATGCTCTTGTAACTATTGCCAATCGTTTAGCCTTGGAATTTGGATATGTGCCGATTAATTCGCAAGAACTAGTCCTTCTACGAAATTTAACAGCCAGAGAAATTATTAAATATTCTGGTGTTTCCCTATTCAAAATTCCTTTTATGATGAAAAAAGTAAAAGGAGAATTAAAACATAAAATCCCAGAATTAAAACCTATTGAGGGAATTAATACCGCATTAATAGAACTCCACAATCAAGGTTATCACCTGGGAATTATTACCTCTAATTCCCCAGAAAATGTCAATCAATTTCTCAAATTTCATAACTTAGATTATTTGTTTGAATTTATTTATTCAGGAGTAACTATTTTTGGTAAAACCACAATTATTAATAATGTATTGCGACAAAAACATTTCAAAGCCGAAGCCGTAATTTATGTCGGTGATGAAACTAGAGATATAGAATCTGCTAAAAAAGCCAATATCAAAGTTATTGCTGTCAGTTGGGGTTTTAATTCTTCCGAAGCCCTCAGCAAACAAAACCCAGATTTTTTAATTCATCATCCTAGTGAATTATTGCAGGGCTATTTCATTCTAAAAGAGAGGATAAAATGGTAGAGATATCTAGGCATCT
>NZ_VIKX01000022.1 GCF_009711935.1 Dolichospermum sp. UHCC 0259
TTGTTCAGTAGCCGGGTAGGGACATACATTTGCACTGCATAGGTACTGTCTCTAGGGGGAGTGGGGGGAGTAGGAGGCAAGAAGCAAGAGTAAAAATATTCTCCTCTACCTCCCCTACTTTCCTCTACCTCCCCTACCTTCCCCTACCTTCCTCTACCACCCCTACCTCCCTAATCATCCCCTTCCAAAGATTCACGGGAAAGCGACTCATAAGTAGGTCTAGGTGGTGTCCGTCGAGCGGCTTGGTCTGCCATCAGGTCTACCTCCACATCCAAAGAACTGCCATCTGCTTGGGTTTCTACCTTATGTACCGCAATATCCAAGCCTAAAGACTGCAACTCGCGCATCAATACTTTGAAGGATTCAGGAGTACCAGGACGGGGAATAGCTTTGCCTTTAACGATCGCATTCAGCGCTTCATTCCTTCCCTGCATATCATCGGACTTGACTGTCAACAACTCCTGCAAGGTATAAGCAGCACCGAAAGCCTCCAGCGCCCACACTTCCATTTCTCCAAATCTTTGCCCACCCTGTTGAGCCTTACCACCCAAGGGTTGCTGAGTCACCAAAGAGTAGGGACCTGTGGAACGAGCGTGAATCTTGTCATCAACTAAATGCACCAGTTTGAGCATATAGGCAACACCCACAGTAATCGCCCGGTCAAAGGGTTCGCCGGTGCGACCGTCATAAACCATGATTTTCCCGGCATTGTCGGGGTTATAGACCCAATCCTTAGCAGTTTCGTCTCTGGCTTCTTGAAGTTTGCCGTGAACTAAGCGCCGGGAAGTTTCTTCCCCATACATTTCATCAAACGGAGTAATTTTGAATCTGACTCCCAAATTATGACCAGCCCAACCCAGCAAACATTCAAATACCTGTCCGACGTTCATCCGGCTCGGTACACCCAAGGGATTGAGAACAATATCCACAGGTGAACCGTCGGCTAAATAGGGCATATCTTCAGCGGCAAGAATGCGGGAAATAATCCCTTTGTTACCATGTCTCCCTGCCATTTTGTCGCCAACTTGGATTTTGCGCTTTTGAGCTACATAAACCCGGACTACCATATTTGCCCCTGGTGGCAGTTCATCACCTTGTTCACGGGTGAATAACCGGACATCAACTACCCGGCCTTTTTCACCATTGGGAACTCGCAGAGAGTTGTCACGAACATCACGGGCTTTTTCCCCAAAGATGGCGCGGAGGAGTTTTTCTTCTGGGGGTTGGTCAGATTCACCTTTGGGTGTTACCTTCCCTACAAGAATATCCCCAGCATCTACCCATGCCCCAATGCGGATAATCCCTTGTTCATCTAATTGTCTAAGGGCATCTTCACCGACGTTGGGAATTTCTCTGGTGATTTCCTCCGGTCCAAGTTTGGTTTGTCGTGCTTCGATTTCGTATTTTTCAATGTGAATAGAGGTATAGATATCTTCCTGCACCAAGCGCTCGGAAATCAGAATCGCATCCTCGTAGTTGTAACCTTCCCAAGGCATATAGGCGACAACGATGTTTTGTCCTAATGCCAGTTCTCCCCCTTCTGTGGAAGAACCATCTGCCAATACCTGACCGGCAACCACCTTTTCGCCAATTCTCACCAATGGTTTTTGGTTTAAACAGGTATCTTGGTTAGAACGTTGATATTTGGAAAGTTTGTATTTCAGTTCTTGCCCTTTTTCCACAGGTTGACTGCCACTGGCTGCGGACAATTGACCACTGGCACGGACACGAATTTCTGTGGCATCAACATAGACCACATCGCCATCTGTGCGGGAAACTATCACCATCCCGGAGTCTCTTGCCGCTTGAGCTTCTAAACCTGTTCCCACTAAGGGGCGTTCTGGTTTTAACAGGGGTACAGCTTGGCGTTGCATATTGGAACCCATCAGCGCTCGGTTAGCGTCGTCATGTTCCAAGAAGGGAATCATGCTGGTAGCTACTGAGACGATCTGGACTGGGGAAACGGCTACATAATCCACCTGTTCTGGTCCGGTGGTTGTCCAGTCTTGGCGATAGCGAACTGGTACTTGTGGTCCTTTGATGTAACCGTTTTCATCTAGGGGAACGTCACCGGTGGCTGTGCGGAGGTCGTCTTCTTCGTCTGCTGTCATGTAGACGGGCGGAACATCAAATAGGACTTTGCCGTTTTCTACTGGTCTAAAGGGTGTTTCTAGGAAACCATAGAGGTTAACGCGGGCATGGGTGGCTAATGAGCCAATCAGTCCGGCGTTTGGGCCTTCTGGTGTTTCGATGGGGCAAATCCGTCCGTAGTGGCTGGGGTGAATATCTCGAACTGCAAACCCGGCTCTTTCTCTGGTTAAACCACCTGGACCCAAGGCACTAAGACGACGTTTATGGGTCAATTCCGCTAAGGGGTTGGTTTGATCCATGAACTGACTTAGTTGGCTTGAACCAAAAAATTCTTTGATGGCTGCTACTAAGGGTTTAGGGTTAACTAGGGATGCGGGGGTGAGAGATTCGGCATCGGATACCGTCATCCGTTCTCGAATTATTCTTTCTAACCGATTTAACCCTACTCTGACTTGGTTTTGCAGTAATTCACCAACGCTTCTCACTCGGCGATTTCCGAGGTGGTCAATGTCATCAATACTACCGATGTCGTATTCTAGGTTAATCAGGTAATCAATGGCGGCGAGAATGTCCCCAGGAGTGAGGACGCGCATGGTGTCGGGAGCGGAAAGACGAAGTTTTTTGTTAAGTTTATAACGACCAACTTTGCCCAGGTCATAGCGTTTAGGATCAAAGAAGCGGGAGTCTAAAAGCTGTTGTCCACCTAAGACTGTAGGCGGTTCACCGGGACGAAGTTTTCGATATAATTCCATCAGGGCTTCTTCTTCGGAAAATTGCCCTTCTTTTTCGATGGTTTTTTGGAAGTATTCTGGATGGCGCAGAGCATCAAAAATTTCGTTGTCGGATAATCCTAGTGCTTTTAGAAGTACCTGGGCGGATAGTTTCCGGGTTTTATCTATCCGTACCCAAACTAGGTCATTACGATCTGTTTCAAATTTGAGCCATGCCCCCCGGTTAGGAATTAAGCTGGCGGAATAGGTACGTCTGCCGTTTTTATCAATTTCTGATTTATAGTAAACTCCAGGCGATCGCACTATCTGATTGACAATGACGCGCTCGGCTCCATTAATGATAAATGTGCCTCTATCTGTCATCAAGGGCAGATCACCAATAAATACTTCTTGTTCTTTAATGTCTCCTGTTTCTTTGTTCAGTAGCCGGGTAGGGACATACATTTGCACTGCATAGGTACTGTCTCTCCGCTTGGATTCTTCAACGCTGTATTTAGGTTCTTTGAGTTTATAGTTATTACCTAAAAAGTGCAGTTCTAGTTTGCCAGTGTAGTCTGTGATGGGACTAAAAGAATTCAGTTCTTCTATTAGCCCTTCTTCTAGAAACCAGCGAAAGCTAGAACGCTGAATTTCAATCAAGTCTGGTAACAGAAAGGCGGATTCCATGTATTTGTCGTCGTTAGTCATGCCTTTACCTTTATCAACCTGGTTAAACTTTAAAGGAAGCCGGAGCTGAGAGTCTGCCATGAAGGCTTTGTGCTAAAATATGAATTCAAAGGTGTGAAGTCATCATGCTTGAGAATACTCTGCTGCTAGATTTTTGACTGGTAGCGCAGGAGTCGCGTCAGTCCTAACATTTCTGGCTACTTCACTTATGTTCATCTTTTACACCTCACTCTTGATCCTGGCTGTGGATTCCCAAAACTGGGGACTGACACTGAAGTAGGATTCGATAGCGCAACGTTGTGTTTGAGGCTGCACTATGGATTTGATATTGCTATGATTGTCTGGAGTGGACAATTACTTTTAACGATTTTCTATAGGTTTGATATACCAAAGGATTGCTGTTTCCACCTTTTCAAGTTTTTTGAGAGTGAAACCTTGGTTGCCATTGCTTGTGATCTATTGAGAGCATCCGTTTGTAGAGATTTAAGTGGATGGGCAGACAATGTTGGATTTTAGGTTTGGGTCGCTTCGATTAAGCGGGCTAAAACCACAAATTCTCAAACTGGCTAATATCGGGTTGATAACAGCACAAATTGAGTTTTAGGAATTATTATCCTTCCTTTACCATTATGGCTTGACCTAAATGTTTTGGAGAGATTAATTTTAGCACATTTTTATCCTCCATTTGCATCTTATAAGTCGGCATAAATAAACTAACCATTCTAAATCGTTAAAAAGCCTATACTGTCTTCCTTTTGACTTTTGACTTTTGACCTTTGACTTTCGCCTTGCGGTGCTAGTGCTAACGATTTGATGATAGCGAAGCGCGACCTAGGAATCATTTATAATGATAGACCGAATAATCTACAGGCATTTTGGGTGGTTTTCTGGGCAATTTCTTCTATTGTTTCGGCTCGTAGTTTTGCTAGGGCTTCCGCTACATAGCGAACATAAGCTGGTTCATTGCGTTTTTCACCCCGTTTAGGAACAGGTGACAGAAATGGACAATCTGTTTCTATTAGTAGGCGATCGCTGTCCACCATCGCCGCACTGGCTTGAATAGTTTGAGCATTCTTGAAGGTAACAGTGCCGCTGAAGCTAATATAGAAACCTAAATCCAGAAACCATTGAGTTTCTTCTGGTGTCCCTCCCCAGCAGTGCATGACACCCCGTACTCTTTCACCATGTAAATCTCGCCATTTTTGCAGTACGTCTCTGACAGCAGGTGCAGCATCACGACAATGGATGATCACTGGTAAATTGAGTTCACAAGCGATCGCTAATTGTGATGCAAATACTTGCTGTTGATGCTCATAATTATCTGCTTTGTAAAAATCCAACCCCATTTCCCCAATGGCTACCACCTGGGCATGAGAACTGGCTAAAGACTTGATTTGGGTAGCTGTTTGCTCGTCCCATTTATGGGCATCTAGAGGATGCAGCCCTACAGCAAAGCTAAGTTCAGGAAACTGCTCGGCTATAGCTTGAATGCTCGCAAATTCCTGGGGATGAACACAGGAGTGGACTAATCGCACTACTCCTGCTTCTTGCCACCGAGAACGCACGGCTGCTAAATCTGGCTGAAAAATGTCAAAGTTAATGTGTACGTGGGTATCTATAAGTTGCATGGCTTGTTGGTTGTCAATAGTCAGTGGTTTGTTTCCCACTGAACTATTGACTAAGCGGTAAGGGTTTTGTGTTTATGAGCCAATCTAGATTTTTTTCTGGCTCCATTGTTGGGATGCAGTACGCCAGTTTTTACAGCTTTATCAATTTTGCTGTAAGCTTCGGACATTCTCGCTTCCACTTCCTGCTTGAGTTCTGTTGTCGGGTTAGCAGCACAAGCTTCCACAGAACTAAAGTATTTTTTCATCAGCGTTCTAACGGCTGATTTATATGCTTTATTACGCAGTCGGTTACGTTCTGCGATTTGTGCGCGTTTAAGAGCAGACTTTGTATTCGCCACAGTAATTCCAAAAAAGACTATTAATTATGTACACACACTACTAGGTTTAATAAATATAGCATTATTTTCGCTAATGTGATAGTTTCAGCAAAAAAATATTTTATTTGGGCGGAAAAGCTGATGGGATCGCCCGAAAAAATAGATTAGAATGATTTACTGACAAGGAAACCAGGTCAATTCCCTAAATTCAGACTTCTGGAATATTAAATTTCTCAGGCTGTCTGAATTTTATAAAGTAGTATCAAAAAAAATCCAGGTTAAGCTAGAGAAGAGAATTACATTCAACTTGATCCTCTAACGCCGCCCAGCGGAAGTCGAAAGTCAAAAGTCAAAAGTCAAAAAGCTTGATATTTTGGGCTTTTTAGCTATTGTGAATGGTTGTTCTACTAACGCGATGTTGTCGTAGCTGGTCTCAAGCTCAGATGGTTCTTATTTTGTGAATATTGTAAAATTTGGTATTGTCATTACTCCATGCTGCGAATTATTACTCAGCAGGCAGACGTTAGATCAGAACTTCAACGGATCTGCGATCGCACCCAGGATGAACAGGTACTTCATAAAGAAGCAACAGTCCGCGAAGTGTTGCAAGCGGTGAAGCGCCAAGGAGACAAAGCTGTACTACATTATACAGCCGAATTTGATCACCAAATTCTGAAAGCAGAAGAACTCAAGGTAACAGGATCGGAACTGGATGCAGCCTACCAACAGGTATCCAAGGATTTGCTCCAGGCGATTCGTCTAGCTTGCCAAAAAATAGAGGCTTTTCATCGTCAGCGCGTCCCCAAAAGCTGGGTACAATTTGGTGATGATGAAGTAGTTTTAGGCAAACGCTATACCCCCGTAGATCGAGCAGGTTTATATATACCAGGCGGTCGTGCTTGTTATCCCAGTACGGTGTTAATGAATGCCATTCCGGCAAAGGTGGCAGAAGTCCCTCGTGTAGTGATGGTGACACCAGTGAGAGGCGGTAAAATGGTGAATCCTGCGGTTTTGGTAGCGGCCCAAGAAGCAGGAGTTCAGGAAATTTACCGAGTGGGGGGCGCTCAAGCTATCGCTGCTTTAGCCTATGGCACGGAAACTATCCCCAAAGTCAATGTGATTACTGGACCCGGTAATATTTATGTCACCTTGGCTAAAAAGTTAGTTTACGGAACTGTGGGCATTGATTCTTTAGCAGGACCGAGCGAAGTGCTAGTGATTGCTGATGAAACAGCTAATCCTGTGTATGTAGCAGCGGACTTGTTAGCCCAAGCAGAACATGATCCGATGGCGGCAGCGATTTTGCTGACAACAGATGCGGGGTTGGCGAAAAAAGTGCAAATGGCGGTGGAAAGACAATTGGTAGATCACCCGCGCCGGATAGATACAGAAAAGGCGATCGCTCATTATGGTTTAATTGTGGTGGTGGAATCCCTAGCCGCAGCAGCCGAACTGTCCAACGAATTTGCACCAGAACACTTAGAGTTAGAGGTTGCCGATCCTTGGGCTTTAATGAACCAAATTCGCCATGCTGGAGCGATTTTCTTGGGTAGTTCCACCCCTGAAGCAGTAGGAGATTATTTGGCTGGGCCTAATCATACCTTACCTACTTCCGGTGCAGCCCGTTATGCTTCGGCTTTAGGAGTAGAAACATTTTTAAAACACTCAAGTATTATCCAATACTCACAAACTGCTTTGGAAAAAGTGGCATCTGCCATTGATATTTTAGCAACTACGGAGGGTTTACCTTCTCATGCTGATTCCGTTAAACTCAGGGTAGAGGATTGACAATCTTAAATTTACTGAGCTTTATACTTACCAAGTTGTTTTGTAAATACGGTCTTAAAAATTACTCCCCCGTCGTCACGCAGGCTATCGTCAACGCCCCCAGTGTACCGATAGTCCTTCAAATAAATTAAAAATGCGAACAATTGCGGAAATTAATGAGAAAATCAGCCGAAAAAAGGCTGTAGTCTGGACGGCTGAAGAGTTAAAAGCGCGAGTTGCTGAAATTGGTGTGACTAAAACCGCCAAAGAAGTAGATGTAATTACCACTGGCACATTTGAGCCAATGGAATCAAGTGGTGCAATTATTAACTTAGGACATACTGACCCACCCATTAAAATTCGGCGTTGCTGGTTGGATGGAGTTCCAGCTTATGCTGGTTTTGGGGCAGTAGATTTATACTTGGGTGCTAGTTGTCCAGTTGATTCTCTAGACGGGGAAGACGTGCGAGAACGTGGTGGAGGTCATGTAATTGAGGATTTAATTGCCGGTAAATCTATCCAAGTTCGCGCTGTAGGACAAGTTACCGATTGCTACCCTAGAGCCACATTTGAAACTACTGTCACCCGTGACACTATCAATCAGTTTTATTTGTTTAATCCGCGCAATCTTTATCAAAATTTTATTGTTGGTGTGAATGGAGGCGATCGCCCACTACATACCTATTTAGGACCATTACAGCCGCGTGTAGGAAATGCGGTTTATTCTAACCCCGGTTCGCTTTCCCCCCTTCTGAATGACCCCGATTTGCAACTTGTGGGAATTGGGACAAAGATTTTTTTAGCTGGGGGTATTGGTTATGTGGCTTGGGAAGGGACACAACATTTTCCCTTGCAAAAGCGGTTAGAAAATCGGACACCTATTGGACCATCGGCAACTTTAGCGTTAATTGGTGATGCTAAACAAATGGACGCGCGATGGATACGAGGCTGTTATTTTAAAAGCTATGGACCATCCTTGATGATGGGTGTAGGTGTACCACTGCCAGTTTTAAATGCTGGTGTGGTAGAACGCTGTGCTGTCCAAGACAAAGACTTAGTAGCGCCAATTGTAGATTTTTCGATTCCCCGTCGTGTCCGTCCTACCTTCGGTTTAGTGAGTTACGCTCAACTTAAATCGGGGCGCGTCACTATTGAAGGTAGGACGGTACGAGTAGCTTCTTTAGCTAGTTTGTTTCTTTCTCGACAAGTAGCCCAAGAGTTAAAACTCTGGATTACAGAAGGGAAATTCACTCTCACTGAACCAGTAGCCCCAATTCCTATGGAACGTTCTTTTTTACCCCAAGACCGTTGGACAGAGTTTTGAGGTTGGGGACTGGGGACTGGGGACTGGGTAATAGTTTTTACCAACCACCAACCACCAATCACCAATCACCAATCACCAATTACCAATTACCAATTACCTAATCCCCAGCAGGTTTAGACTTTTTAACCGGCTTAGGAGTAGGTGTTTTTGGCACAGGTTTGGTGATGACAGTGGAATCACCGTCCGTCTTTTTAATGGGACGTGGGGCATCTCCATTTGCATTGCGTCTGGGGGGGAATGGCTTTCTACCACCACCAGCACCACGAGGCGCTCCTTTAAAGGGTGGTTTGCGTTTTTTGGGTAAATCGGCGATCGCTTCAGCATTAACTACTACTAATGCGTCAGATTCCCGTTTAACATTGAAGTCCCAGAACTTACCTACAGCTTTAGTAGTTAATACGCCCTTGAGTTTCAACTTAAAATATTTAGCTTTATCAGTAGGTTTACGGGGAGCTTGTTTGATTTTCACCACCAAACTCCTTTCGTCAAAGGACTGGTAAACTACCTCACCACGCACAGAAAAACCACCATCAGGAACTGCTGACGAGGGTTTCGGCTGAATGGTTGACGCTACGCTACCGTTATCGGAAACTACGGAAGAGTTATGTAACTTTCGCGCAGTGGGATCAGGGACATCTTCATCTAGTTCATATTTCGCCAGATTTTCTGGTTCCCAAACACCAACAATTTGCAGGTGCAATGCGTCATTTTCTTGTCTAGTGCGGGGATAAACTACCCATAGATGTTCTTTTTCTAGGTCTAAGTGATTTTTGACTAAACTCATAATCCGACCTAAGAGGACGGCATTAAGTTCAACCCCATCTTTTGTGATGAGTGTTCCTTGGGTAAACTGTTCATCACTAGCATGGTAACACCCGCGAATTAACCCAATAGCTCGGTATTGAGTCGGTTCACTAGGAGGTGGAATTGGTTGTTCTCGATTAGTCAAATGTCCATTAGAGTCAGGTTTACTAGAGTCAGTGAGAGAATTTTCCAGTTTAGAGGATTGGTCTGCTAATGTATTAGCATTAACAGGGGATTCAATCTCTTTTACGCCTTGGTTAGAGGCTGTGAAATTTGCGGATTCAGAAGACGGCATCAGGTCGGAATTCATAAAAACTCCTTGCGGCACAAGACATACCCCATTGTGGGATTTAATAAAGACAAAGGAAAAGAGCCAATGTGTAACTGATTAAAGTATATTTCTTTTTAATCTGGCTACTCGCTTAATGCTCTGTACGAAAATCAAGACGCAAAATCCCACATTTATACACTAAATGTGCAATTTAGCGTCTTTAATCCAGTTATGGCTTACGCCAAGCTACGCTATCGGAAGCATAGCATAGCGATAATTCGGACGGGTCTTCCTAAAGTCATCACTTACTTTAGCAGGATAGATATTTATTTGTTATAAAATTCACAGACAAATGACCGTATTCCGCAAAGTTTTGGAAATTTTTAACTTTGCCATTAATTTCATTACCATTTAGGAGCAGAATAATATTGTGTCTGAATCGCGTAATCGCTGGATAGTCCGAGTCGTGTTAGCTTTCGCTGTTGTTGCTTTTATAGGGGTTTCTATTATACCTATAATTACAGCGATTAACCCTGAATCATCACCACAGAATCAGCCAACTGCTGACCCTAAAATATCTTCATCGGAGCAAAAGTCAAAACTGGAAGATCAAGTCCGGGGTTATGAATTAGTTTTACAAAAAGATACGGAAAATCAAACTGCACTCAAGGGACTTTTGCAAGCACGTCTAGGGTTATTGAGTCAAAAAAGCCGAGGGGAAGTTAAACCAGCGGATATTCAAGCTGTAATTGAACCTTTGGAAAAACTTGCTAAACTCAATCCCCAACAGTCAGAGTATGGGGTTCTATTGGCACAAGCTAAACAACAAATTGGCGATAAGGAGGGGGCTGCTCAAACTTATCGGACTATTTTAGCTACAAAGCCGGGGGATTTAAAGGCTTTGCAGGGGATGGTAAATTTGCAATTAAGCGAAAAGCGTCCAGAAGCAGCTATTGGCTTATTAGAAGAAAGTTTAGCTGCTGCTACCCAAGCTAATACTATTCAGCCCGGAAGTGTGGATGTAGTTGCTGTAAAGGTACTTTTGGGTAGTGTATACGCTTTTCAAAAGAATGATGATAAAGCTATCTCTACTTATGATGAAGCAATCAAGAAAGATGCTCAAGATTTCCGCCCTGTGTTAGCAAAGGCAATGCTGTTTAAGCAACAAGGTAAGCTGGATGAAGCAAAACCTTTGTTTGATAGTGCGACGGCTTTAGCACCGGCTCAATATAAGGATGAAATCAATAAAGCCGCAGCGGTTTCTGAGCCTACTCCTACGTCTTCACCTACGGAATCGCCTACACCTTCACCTACGGCTACTCCGTAAGGGTTTGGAGGATGAGGGGAAATAGGGGAGAAACTTTATTCTTTCTCTTACATTACTGAACGGGCGGGGTTTCCCCGCCCCTACTCTGGTGATTTTCTACTTCTTTTTTTAATTTTAAGGATGCGTTAAAGAAAAATTTGTGATAAACTGTAGGCAATTATTAACTACTGCTGGCACTTTATCACATTTGATTGCAAAAGTGGTGCAGTTAAGTACATTGATTTAATTATGTCTAAAACACAACAAGTGCTGGATTATGCTCGTGAAAAAGGCATAATTACAGCTAAAGATATAGAAGCACAAGGTATTCACAGACAGTACATTAAACGTCTTGAAGAGCAAGGGCTACTAATACGTTCTGCTCGTGGTATTTATACTTTTGTAGATGCGGAAATTACAGAAAGTCACACTTTGGCTGAAACTGTTAAACGAGTTCCTAGTGGGGTAGTTTGTCTTCTATCAGCACTCAGTTTTTATGAGCTAACTACACAATCACCTTTTGAAGTATGGCTTGCTATTCCTCACAAACATCGTCCACCAAAAGATAATCTTTTACCTCTCAGAATCGTTTATATGTCTGGTCAATCTCTAGAGGAAGGCATTGAAAACCATCTAATAGAGGGTGTTAATGTACGAGTATATTCTTTAGCTAAAACAGTTGTAGATTGTTTTAAATTTCGTAACAAAATTGGTCTAGATGTAGCACTTGAAGCACTAAGAGAATGTTGGAAAGAAAGAAGATGCTCAATGGATGAACTATGGCATTACGCTAAAATTTGCCGAGTCCATAATGTAATGCGACCTTATCTAGAATCACTTCCATGACATCGAAAAAGCCTATTAATATAGCCGCATCTATCCGTTCTAGATTATTAAATCTATCGAAAGAAAGAGGGGAAGACTATAATTATTTACTAATCCTTTATCTTGGTGAAAGGCTGCTATATAGGCTTAGTCAATCTCCATATAAACAACAATTCATTTTGAAAGGAGCTACACTTTTTAAGGTATGGAATGGTGAACCGCATAGAGCAACAAAAGATTTAGATTTTCTGAGTTTTGGCAATAATGAAGTCGAACATATAGAAAAAGTTTTTCAAGAAATTTGTTTAATAGAGTGTGAAGAAGATGGCATTATTTTCTTACCAGAATCTATGAAATCTCAAGTCATAAAAGAAGATCAACAGTATGAAGGAGTAAGAATTGAAATTACAGGAAAATTAGGTAATAATCAGCGTAAACTTCAACTTGATATTGGATTTGGTGATGCTGTTACACCCAACCCTCAAGAAGAATTAATTAATACTATTCTTCTAGATACTCCAAAACCAAAATTGATAATATATCCTCGTGAAACAGTAATAGCTGAAAAGTTTCAAGCTATGGTTGATTTAGGCATAAAAAATAGTCGTATGAAAGATTTTTATGATATTTGGTTTCTTTGTAAAGATTTTGAATTTCAAGGTGATTTACTTTGCCAAGCTATAGGAAATACTTTTGAACGACGCAAAACAGAAATACCAATAAAAGAACCTTTAGCTTTTACCCAAGAATTTACTCATAATCCACAGAAATCAAAAGAATGGGTTGCTTTTTTAAATAAAATTAAAAAGGGAAATCCACAACTTACTCTTGATGAAGCTGTCGCTGTTATTAAAAATTTTATAATGCCACCTTGTATAGCATCTGCTAAAAATGAAAAATTTGATAAAGTTTGGAATGTCGGAGGGTTTTGGAAAGATATTGAATAAATGTCAAACTCAACCCTCACCGACAGGAAAAGGCTATTTTAACCTCAGTATTGTACAGTTTATTTTCCTTCTATGGCGGCTACTATGCCGAAGATGATAAATAGAAAGCCGCCGATAAAGGTAATTTGCCGTTCGGAAATTTTACCTGCTATTAATTTACCACCGATGACGGCGATCGCTGCACAAATTGCGTGTAGATGCGGAAATTACAGGAAGTCATACTTTGGCTGAAACTGCTAGTGGTCTGTCAAATTTCTATTTATGAATGAGGTTTACGGTCAAGTGTATATGTTTTAATATCTGCTACTCCAAAGCTAAATGTAACTTAATAGCATCATTGACCAAATCTATCAACTCTCGACTTAAACACCCTACCACATCTCCTAAAATGCGCTGTTTAGAAATTGTCCGTATTTGTTGCGCTTGTACCTTAGAAGTTTTAGATAAACCGGAATCTTCTGGATTTAATAAAACCTCAAAAGGATATACACGACTCATATTAGATGTAATCGGTAAAATCGTCACCGTAGTAGAGGCATTATTATTAGCATCATTGCTAACAATGATTACAGGACGGCGTTTATCCATTTCTGACCCCACTGCGGGACTGAGACTTGCAAGGTATATTTCACCACATTTCATCTGTTAGCCCATCTCCTACAGTTAAATCCCATTCTGGGTTAAATTCTGCCGCAGCTTCCCGATAAGCTTGCTCTAGCTCCTGATAACGCAGTAACTCTATGGCTAACTCAATTACTTGAGAACGAGATTTACAGCCTTTAGTCAATTTATAATTTTCAATAAACTGCACCAAAGAAGATGGTAAAGAAATGGAAAGTTTTTCAGCCTGCATAGTATTACCAAAAGGTAATTATATTTTTCCTACTTTATAGTAACATAAATAGTGGGGGGTAATACACTTAACATTCAGCGACCAAGAAAACACACAAAAACCCAGAACCCCGACTTCTTAAAGAAATCGGGGTTCTAACATCTGTTTTCAATGTTAATTATTTTCCTTCTATGGCGGCGACTATGCCAAAGATGATAAATAGGAAGCCGCCCACGAAGGTGATTTGCCGTTCGGAAATTTTACCTGCTATTAATTTACCACCGATAACTGCGATCGCTGCACAAATTGCGTGTCCTAATATTGCGCCGGCTGTCACACCAATGGGGTTATTTCCAGCAGCTAAGGCTATGGTGGCTATTTGTGTGCGATCGCCCCATTCTGCTATAAATGTTAGTACGAAAGATTTCAGTAAAATTGACCAAACACTTTTTTGCTGGGAATTATCTAAATCTGCTTTTTCTACCGCCTCTTTTGCCTCTTCTGCGACTTCTTCGGTAGCAGATACAGCCATTTTATTGGCATCATAAATTAACTTCAAACCAAAGGCAATAAACAAAACTATTTCGGCATAATGAATATAAATCTTTGGTAATAAAGATACTACTTGCCCAAATGCAACTGACAAAATAGTCATAGCCGCCAAAGCAGCCACTACACCAGCAAATACTAAACGCCGCGAATGGTGCATGGACAAAATCACAGCAATAAAAAATGTTTTATCGCCTAATTCGGAAATGGTAATTAATAATAAACCTGCGGTAAAAGCTGTTAACACTCTCTCAAACTCCTAAAGGATTTTTTACCTGTGTGGAGTATCAATGAGAGCCATCAAACCTCACTGAACTCCACATAGTTAAATGTGTAGTCAGTGAAGGTCTCGCTTTCAAATACTTTATTTATTCGCTATCTAAACCAGGCTCATCACCAGTATGTTGACTTAGATATACTGAACAGAAACTTTTAATTTACTGCCAGCAGCTACTCCCCTTCTATTAGTTATGTATAATACTCTTCTTGACCATAAAAGTCAAGCCAAAAACCCTAATTTGAGATTATGACCTATTTAGAGACCGCAGCCCAATTTTACAGCCAAGTTGCCCAAACACCAGAAATAGGTCTTTGCTGTGTCCAAAGTACAGCATTACAACTACCAGGGCTGAAAATTCCTCTAGCTATGCAGGAAATGAACTATGGTTGTGGAACTACAGTGCATCACAACGAACTCAATAATGAACCTACAGTTCTCTATGTTGGTGTTGGTGGTGGTTTAGAAGCTTTGCAATTTGCTTACTTTTCTCGTCGTCCCGGTGCGGTGATTGCTGTCGAACCTGTTGAGGCTATGCGAGAAGCTGCAACCCGTAATTTACAAATTGCTGCAAAAGAAAATTCTTGGTTTGATCTTAGCTTTGTCGAAATACGTCCGGGAGATGCTTTTAATTTACCTGTAGCTGATGCTTTTGTAGATGTAGTAGCGCAAAATTGCCTTTTCAATATTTTTGAACCAGCAGATTTAACTCGCGCTTTGAAAGAAGCTTATCGAGTATTAAAACCAGATGGACGTTTACAGATGAGTGACCCCATTGCTACCAGTCCAATTCCTGCTCATTTACAAAAAAATGAACATTTACGCGCCTTGTGTTTATCTGGCGCACTTACATATCCAGAATATACTAACCTAATTATTAATGCTGGTTTTGGACAAATTGAAATTCGCGCTCGTCGTCCTTATCGGTTATTAGATAAACAAACTTATAAACTAGAAGAAAATCTGCTTTTAGAAAGTTTGGATTCTGTGGCTTTTAAAGTAGAAATTCCTCTAGACGGTGCTTGTATTTTTACTGGTAAAACAGCGATTTATGCAGGTAAAGAACAATTTTTTGATGATCAAGCTGGACATATTTTACAAAGAGGCATTCCTGCGGCAGTTTGCGATAAAACAGCAGAAAATTTAGCAGTTGTAAATCCTGAAGAAATCATAATTACTGATTCTACATGGTACTACGATGGTGGAGGATGTTGTTAATTTTATACAGCACCTCCCTTCAAATCCGTAGGGGCGGGGTTTCCCCGCCCTCAGTTGTATTAGAGATGTATATTGAACCACAGAAGACACGGAGAAGAAGAGATTTTATTTAGTTCCCATACAGAAGTATGAGAACAAGAAAAAATGTTTTGAATGGGTATGAATTAAAACTATGATTCTTGAATTTCCTTTTGTAAAGCCTGAATTTGTGCAAGAGATAATTCAGTAAATTCAGCAATTTGTTGTAAATTCATGCCAGTTCGTAACAACTTTAAAGTAAAATTTCTGGTTGCTTCAGCTTTACCTTCTTGTTTACCTTCAGCTTTACCTTCAGCTTTACCTTCTTCTAAAGCTTCTTGATAAACTCTGGTTTGTTTCAACTCACTTAAACCTAACATAGCTTCAATCTCCTCTCTGGTTTTTTTGGGTAATTTGTAGACGATAATTGTCTCAATCAGGTTAATTAAATCCCGTTTAATTTTGGCATCAGTTAGTTGTTGGTTAGCTTGTGCGATTAAGCGTCTTGCTAATGCTGGTGCAGCTTTCTCTGTTTCTATTACCAGTTTAACAACACCCACCCCTAAAGAACTCTCTCCTAACTCATCTAAATAAATGCGTGTAACTCGCTCAAGTAGCAAGATTTCGCCAAATTGTAAATTCTGTTCCCTTTCTATATTACGACTAGGATAGATGATGACAGCTTGCCAAGGATGAAGAGTTTTGTATTGTCGCAGGTAAAGAAAAAGCTCTGCAAAGAGACGATAATATAAATCATCATCGGGTTGAAATTGAACCTCGACAATGTAAAATGGTTTTTTGGCATCTTTGGTAGTTGGTAGAAATAAACCATCTAAACGAAAAGCCAGTTGTTTAACTTCACGAGAGGTAAATTCATAAACATCTGCTTCTGAGGGAGAATTATTAATTAATTCAAAGAAAATGCTAGGAAATGCTTGAAATAAGCTATAGAAAATTGTATCTGTTTTCACGATAATTGAGTAATTCTTATATCTAATCTAACTGGAAATGCTTCTATGATTACACCTTTTTTTCAGCAACTAAATTCACCTTTAACAAAAAAAGAAATTAACGTTTTACAAGTTAATTTGGGAAAACGTTGTAATTTAGCTTGTAATCATTGCCACGTCGAAGCTAGTCCCAAAAGAACTGAAGAACTAACACCAGAAATCTGTCAACAGTTAATTACGTTAATTGATAAATTTCCCGAAATCAAAATTGTTGATTTAACTGGTGGCGCTCCAGAAATGAATTATGGTTTTAAGCCATTGGTAGAAGCTGCTAGAAAGGCAGGAAAACAGGTAATTGTGAGATCGAACTTAACAATTTATTTTGTGGATGGATTTGCAGATTTACCAGATTTTTTTGCTCAAAATCAAGTGAAAATTGTGGCTTCTCTTCCCTGTTATTTAGCAGATAATGTGGATAAAATGCGAGGAAATGGTGTTTTTGAGCAATCAATTAAAGCTTTGCAATGGTTAAATGAAATGGGTTATGGTAAAAACCCAAATTTAGTTTTAGATTTGGTGTATAATCCTCAATTACCAAATAGTGAAGATTTTTCTTTAACTCCCGAACAAGAAAATTTAGAAAAGGCTTATAAAACCTTTTTGGTGGAAAAGTTTGATATTCGATTTAATCATCTTTTCACAATTACTAATATACCTGTGGGAAGAACAAAGTTCCATTTAGAACGAAAACAGCTTTACTCTAGCTATTTGCATTTTTTAGAGTCTCACTTTAATGCAAATACAATTGATGGTTTAATGTGTCGTGAGCAACTTTCTATTGATTATTTGGGGAATATTTATGATTGTGACTTTAATCAAATGATGAATTTACCTGCAAAAACTAGCAAAGGTGAAAAGTTAACGGTGAGTAAATTATTAGAAATTGGTAGTTTAGATATAATTAAAGAAATCCAAACTGCTGAATATTGCTATGGTTGTACTGCGGGTTGTGGTTCTAGTTGTGGTGGTGCTATAGTATAAAGTAACAAAGATTAAGAAAATATATATGTCATCAAATAACTATCTTGTAAAGAAATTTGCAGTAATTGAATTTCTAATTTTTAGATGCAGTAAGATGAAGTTGAGTTAAGTCTCCTCACACCACATTTTTTTGTAAAGCCGTGAATTTATTTTTTCACGGTTTTTATTTTTTTTATAACTAAGTAATATCAAAAACCTCAGAAATGGTATACTTTGGGTTAATAATTATCAGTAACAGTATATGGCTTATTGGCTATTTCAAGGTAATCCCAAGTATTATCGCGTTTTAGATGCTATTAAAGATTTAGAACAAATACCTTGGTTGGTAACTCGTTATGCTAAAGATATAACTCCTGGTGATGGTGTTATTATTTGGTTATCTGGTAAGGAATCGGGAATTTATGCAATAGCAGAAGTGATAGAACCTGCTCAATTTCTCACTCAAATACCAGATAAGAAATATTGGATAGATTCTACAAGGGCTTTGGGAAAACAACAAGCGATAATTAGATTTACAAATAAATTTATAGAATCTGCTTTGTTGAAAAACAGGTTACAAGAAGATTCTGTACTTAAAAGTTTATTGGTGCTTCGCGCTCCCAATTCCACTAATTTTCAGGTAAGTGTAGAGGAGTGGGAACAAATACAGAAATTAATTCAGGAAACTTAGGAAATAAAAAATCTTGTTGCTAAAACTGTTACGAGAGAGTTTTTATTTGGCTGATATTCTATGATGATGGAGAGTTTAACTCCTCACACCATACTTAGAACCGTAAAATATAGTATTTTGCGGTTTTTTCTTTGTTGTATATTGGCAAGTTATTGATCAAACCTAGATATTAACTAAGCTGTTTAATTAGTTTTTTGATAAGCTTATTATAGTTTAATCAAAGTACCTTAATACACGTCAAATAGTGTTAAACTTAATATTTTTCAAACAAGTATTTAAAAAAATCTTAGTTTAGGGTATATTTAAAATAATTGTTTAAAAGTTAAACTAAAATTTAAACAAAATACTGCTATATGTTATATGGAGTACAAAGTTTTTTATGGCTAGTGGATTTACTAGACAAGAAACCATCGCTTTGACTGGCATAAGCTCTGGCAGACTAAGTTACTTAGACCGCACTGGGTTAGTAGTACCAGAGAAGTTTGGTAATCCTCAGCACCCTAAAGTTGTTTATAAATGGCAACAAATTTTAGAAATAAAAACTATTGAAAGATTAAGAGAGAAACTTTCATTACAGGGGATTAGAAAAGTTTTAGATTTTTTAAAGTTAAGAAATTATGAATATTCGTTCTTTCAGCATCGCCTAGTTTTTGTTAATTCCCAACTTTATTTAATTGAAAATATGCAAGATTTCGGTTTAATGGTTTTAGAAACATCTGGAAAAAATCAGGGACAAGTTGTAATTAATGAAATTGGAACAATTGGAGATGTAATTACAGAATTAGCAAGAGAAGCTGAAAAACATCATGTTTTAGATTTTGACAAACGTACAGGGATAGTTTTGAAGAGGTAAGAAAAACCGCATACTAAGGATGGGAAGGAGAAACCAGTCATGAGTTCTAATATAGCTGCAAATCAAATATATGAGCGAGTAATGGAGCGTACTGGCTTCTATCGTGATGGTGTACCAACTACAGGAGTTACAGAAGCAGAAGATATTCGCAAGAATTTAGAAAAGCGGATTAAATACAGTTCGGTAATTAATCCTGAGCAAATTAACGCTACAGCAATATATGAATTATCTGGTTCACCTTGTATTTATTTTACTCAATTAAATGAACCTAGTTCTAAAGAGTTAGCTAAACTACATAAATTGTGCTGGAATCATGGTTTAGCCCCAATGTTGTGGGTAATTACTCCTGATGAAGTTTTGCTTTATAACTCTTATTCTCAACCAAGAGAAGATGATGAAAGTCATCCAAATCGCAATTTAATTGAGAGATTTGAAACAACAAAAAGCGACTTAGAACGTATGAATAAATACGCTAGTCGGTTGCAAATTGAATCTGGTGAATTTTGGCAGTGGGAAAAAGCTAAACAAATTGATCGTAAACAAAGAGTAGATTCAGTTCTTGTCAAAGATTTGAATGACGCTGAGAAAGAATTGACCGAAAATCAAAAATTAGATCGTCAATTTGCTCACGCGCTTTTAATACGTTCTGTTTTTGTTGCTTATTTGCAAGATAGGGATATTTTAAATCAAAACTTTTTTATCAATCGCTTTGGAGTAGAATCGTTTAACACATTACTAAATAATAAATTAGCAACTTATAATTTGTTTGAGTGGTTGCAAACAATTTTTAATGGAGATTTATTTCCCGTTTCTACAGAAGAAAAAAATGCTGTAGACAATAAACATCTCAAAATTGCACAAGATTTAATCAGTGGTAAAGTAGATCCAGAAACAGGACAACTACGTTTATGGCGTTATTATGATTTTAAGGTAATTCCCATAGAATTAATTAGCTCAATTTATGAAAGTTTTATTTATGCTACAAATGCTAAATCAGCAAAAGAGAATAGTACACATTATACACCTGTCAATTTAGTTGATTTGGTACTTTCTGAAGTATTTAGAGAATTAGATGGTAATGCTAAATTTCTAGATTTGGCTTGTGGTTCAGGTGTATTTTTAGTTGAATCTTTGCGGAGATTAGTTATTAACCGTTGTGCTAATGGAGAAATACCAACTCGTCATCTAATTCGGGAAACTCTTTATCATCAAATTTATGGCGTAGATATTGAACCAAAAGCAGTTCAAATTGCTGCTTTTAGCCTTTATTTGACTGCTTTAGAGTTAGATTATGAATTAGAACAAAATCGTCAATTAACAGATGATTTAAAATTTCAAAAGCTGATTGGTAAAAATCTATTTACTAGCGACGTATTTAATGAAGAAGAAGAATTTAATAAAGTAGAAGTATTTGCACAAAAACAATTTCATGCAATAGTTGGTAATCCACCTTGGACAAAATCTCAATCAAATAAATCAGCAGGAAAATATTGTCAGCGAAAGCGTCCTGAATCTGGTTATCCAAATGGCTATCTTACAGCTAATGGTACACCTCCAGATCAAGCATTTTTATGGCGTATTGGTGACTTTACTAATGATAAAACTTGCATTGGCTTAGTTTTACATGGTAAACCATTTTTCAGTAATGATTCAGCCGCTAAAAAAGCAAAAAAATCTCTGTTAATGAGATATAAACCAAAAGTTATTGTTAATTTATCTAAATTGCGTAGAGAGCATATATTTCCTAATTCTGAAGCTCCAACGATGATTTTAATAGCAGAAGGGAAACGTTCAGAACAGAGAGATAATTTTTACTTTGTATGTCCAGAACGCTCTATAGATTTTCGACAACATGGAATTATAGAAATTGGAGCAGAACATATTAAAAGACTTCCTGTTTTTAGCACAGCATTAGATTCAGATATGCTGAAAATTGCTACTTGGGGTAGTGCTAGAGATATGTATCTGATTCAAAAATTAAGGTTGTTTCCCAAAATTGAAGAAATAACAGGTAATTCACCCAAGAGTGGATTTAAAGTAGGAAATCAGAAATGTGCGATTCCAGAGGAACTACTTGGTAAAAAATGGCTACCTTCTGATAATATGCCCAAATATGAAATTGATGCAAGAGAATTAGAAATTCTGCCATATTCAAGATTAGCAGAATCAAGAAATCCTCAAATTTACAAAGCTCCCTTAATTATTATTTCTGAAAAAGTAGAGTCTAATGGTGTTTGTGCTGCATTTAGTGAAGAAGATATTGTTTATTCAGCAAGTTATTCTGGAATACCAATTTCAAAAGACTTAGTTCATTTATCTCATTATTTGAATGCAATTCTTAATTCATCAATTGCAAGCTATTTCATTTTTATGACTGCTTCGTCATGGGGTGTAGAACGTAATAAGGTTATGACACAGGATTTAGTACAACTTCCTGTTCCTGAACCTAATGAAGATAACGAAAGATTGATTACTCAAATTATTGATATAGAAGGTAGATTGCGTCAATCTCCCACTAAATCCGTTGAAAAAGATTTGAAAAAACAACTTGATAAAGCTGTATTTGATCTCTATGGTTTAAATGATGATGAACGTATTTTAGTTGAAGATACTACTCAAATCACGATTGATTTATATATGAATCGTGAAAAATCAGCAGCATTAAAAAAACCTAAAGCTAGTGATTTAGAAGCATACACTTTGAGTTTTATGAGTGTGATTGAACCATTTTTTGATACGCTCAAAGAAAGAAGTATAGCTGCGGATATATTTGATATTGCTAATACACCATTACAAGTGGTTAAATTTAGCATACTACCATATCCAGGTCGTGAGCAAGTTGTACAAACTGTTCAGGCTGAGGATTTAATAACTGTGCTGAAAAGCATTGCGAAACAACTACCACTAAAACTTGGTGATCGTGTTTTTACACGACGCAATTTAAAAGTATATGTTGGTGAAAATATATATATCATCAAACCTTGTCAACTTCGTTACTGGAGTCGTTCTGCTGGTTTGAATGATGCTGATTCTGTTTTACTTGAAAATTTAAGGATGAAATAAGTTATGTTACTATTGGATGATTCAGGTACTGTTGGACAACCATCTTTTATTAACCGACGAGACATTATTGCCACAGTATTTGATATTATCCAAGCAGCTTGGATTCAAGTATGTCAAAAACAAGAGATTAATCCTGGGAGTGATGAAGATAGTATTGCTGGTGCTTTACACAATGAGATGAGGATTGAAAAGAAACGTCGAAATATACAAGGTCCTCCACTGATAATAAATGAAGGTGCAACACGGCGTTCTCAAGATAGTCTTAAGCCAGATGGGTTTATTGATTTTAAAATGGGCTATAACGCTTGGGATGTTGAAGACGATTATTTTGGCATAGAGTGCAAGAGAGTTAGTAGTAGTAAAGAACCAAAATGCAAAAAGCTCATTGATAGATATATAACACATGGTATCATGCGGTTTGTTAATGCTAAATATAGCCCTGGTCATGACTATGCAGCAATGTTGGGATTTGTAATTGATGGTAAAGTTAATGACTGTATTGATTTAATTTGCGATCGCCTAAATAAATATAAAAATGATATATGCTTGAAGGAGGATTGGGTTAATGAGCCAAGTTTTGGAAAAATACAAAATATATATCGTACTCGTCATATTCAAGATGGTCAAAATGATTTAATGACGATTCTTCATTTATTTCTTACAGTTTAATTAATTTTTTATCTCACCCTATAAATTAATTATATATAGCAGTTATTATACAATAATACAAATGTTACACAAAATAATTTCTAACCCTATTCCCCGCTAAAAATATTCTTGACAAAGCTGTATATGACCGAAAAACCTATACAAAAACCCAATAGTCCCCAAATTCCCACTTTTACCTCCATTCCCGAAGAAAGATTACATCGTCAACAGCGACTCGCGGCTGCATTACGTTTATTTTCTCGATTTGGATTTGATGAAGGTGTTGCTGGACACATTACAGCCCGTGATCCAGAAAACCCTGAACATTTTTGGGTAAATCCTTTTGGAATGCACTTTGGTTTAATTCGAGTTAGTGATTTGATATTAGTGAATCAGCAAGGTGATGTAATTTACGGTAATCGTCCAGTAAATCGCGCTGCTTTTGCTATTCATTCTCAAGTTCATGCAGCCCGTTCTGACGTGGTAGCGGCTGCACACGCTCATTCTATCTATGGTAAAAGCTGGTCCAGTCTGGGTCGTCTGCTTGACCCCCTGACTCAAGATGCTTGTTCTTTTTACGAAGATCACAGTATATTTACTGAATATACGGGAGTTGTTCTCGACCCAGCAGAAGGCAAGCGCATTGCTACAACTTTAGGAAAAAATAAAGCCGTCATTCTCAAGAATCACGGTTTGCTGACGGTAGGTAAAACTATTGATGAGGCTGCTTGGTGGTTTATCACGATGGAGCGTTCTTGTCAAGCTCAGTTATTGGCGGAAGCTGCTGGAATACCTAGCCCGATTAAGCCGGAGTATGCAAAGATAGCTTATAGCCAAGTGGGTTCTCCTGAGATGGGTTGGTTTAGTTTTCAGTCTTTGTATGAGATGATTGTCCGGCAAGAACCCGATTTTTTGGAATGACTTCTGTTGCGGTTATGGGGGTTATTTGGGGGGATGTAATATAATTTAGGGCAAAGAAAGGGCGCAGGATATGAAGTAAGAAGTAAGAAATAAAGAAGGAAGGGCGCAGGCCCTGCGCCCCTACGATTGTTCGATGATTCCGCCACCTAAAACTTTTTCGCCGTCGTACCAAACGGCTGCTTGTCCTGGGGTGATGCTGAATTGTGGTTCATCAAATACTAAGCGGACGCGGGAATCTGGTAGGGGAATGACTGTGACGGGTACGGGTTGGGAACGATAACGGATTTGGACTTCGGCGCGAATGGGGGCGACGGGTTCAGCTATGGAAACCCAATTTACTCGATTTATTGTACATTCTGACTGCGTTCCTTTTGTGCGATCGCCTACAACTACTTTGTTATTAGCTGCATCTAGTTCAATTACATACAAGGGTTCGGCGGCAGCGATGCCTAAGCCTTTTCGCTGACCAATGGTGTAATGATGAACACCATCATGTTGTCCCAAAACTTTACCAGTGGTATCTACAATATCACCGGGTTGAGGAGCTAAATATTTATCTAAAAATGCCCGCATAGAACCATTGCTTTCTACTAAGCATAAATCTTGACTTTCTGGTTTATCGGCGGTTTTTAGGTTATATTCTGCGGCAATTCTGCGAGTATCGGTTTTATTCAGTTCACCCAGGGGAAAAATTGTTGCCCCTAATAAGTCTTGGGATAAGTCATAGAGGAAATAAGATTGATCTTTGTTGCGGTCTACGGCTCGTAATAATTGGTAACGGTTAGTGGTATCATCGTAACGGATTTGGGCATAATGACCTGTAGCGATTTTAGCCGATGCCAATTTTTCCCTTGCATATTCCACCATTGGCCCAAATTTCACTGTTTTGTTACATTGGGAACAAGGCAATGGCGTAATGCCTACGCTGTAACCTGTGACTAAAAAATCAATAATTTCTGTTTGAAAGACATCCCGAATATCAACAATTTCATGGGGTATACCCAATTGTTCACAAATATCAGCCGCGTCGATCATTCCGTCAGAGCAACATTGCCCTTTGCCTTTCATCAGCCAAAGAGTTAAACCAATTACATCATAGCCCTGATTATGCAGCATAGCGGCGGCTACGGAACTATCAACGCCACCGGAAAGACCAACGACAACTTTTTTCATACTTTTAGATGTGCTTGCGGCTTATTTTGACAACAAAGAGGTTTTTTATTTGACCACAAGGTGCAAGACTGTCCAATTATAGCACACATACTTATCAAGCCTGAAAAAAACGGCAAAAGTAAAGTCTCCAGATTGTCCAGATTAGTGAGAAAATAAAAACTTGCAATTATCTTTACCTTGTATTGTTGACGGATCAAAGGAATTTGAAAAAATGTGGCAAAGAATTACGTTCATCTTATTATTGGTGTTGAGCTTCAGCTTGAGTAGTGTTGGTGTGGCTAATGCGGCTGGACTAAATCGGTTTGTAGATAGTGCTGACGGTTATCAGTTTGATTATCCTAATGGTTGGTTACAAGTTAAAGTTGGTGATGGGCCTGATGTGGTGTTTCATGATTTAATTGAAGTATCAGAAAATGTGTCTGTGGTAATTAGTCCGGTTGCTTCTGGTAAAACTTTGGCGGAGTTGGGAACGCCCACAGAAGTTGGTTATAAATTAGGAAAGGCGGCTCTTGCTCCTGTAGGTTCTGAGCGGACTGCTGAGTTAATCAATGCGGCACAAAGGGAAGTAAATGGGAAAATTTACTACTTTCTAGAATATGCGGTTAAATTTCCTAATGGACAGGAAAGACATAATATTTCTAGTGTGGCTATCAGTCGTGGTAAGTTGTTTACGTTTAATGCTTCTGTTCCTGAGAGACGTTGGAAAAAACTGCAACGGATGATTGATGAAGTTGTGAGTTCTTTCAGTGTTTATTAATAACTAGACATGGTGGTAATTGACAATTAATTATTATCAATTACCCAAAAAATTACTTATACAACAATTTATGAAAATTCCGCAATTTGTGCTTGCTTCTGCCTCCCCTGCCCGTCGTCGGTTATTGAAAACTGTGGGAATTGAACCAATAGTTTGTCCAAGTGATTTTGATGAGTCACAAATACAACTAACTAAACCTGGGGAATTGGTGAAAACGCTGGCTCAGTGTAAGGCGGAAACTGTGGTTTCTCAATTCCAATCGGCGTTGGTGATGGGTTGTGATTCGGTTTTGGCTATGGGTGGGGGGATTTATGGTAAACCAGGGGATGCTCTCGAAGCGATCGCTCGGTGGCAATTAATGCAAGGTAATTTTGGTGACTTGTACACTGGTCATGTTTTGATTGATACTACTAAAAATCAAACTGTGGTTAAATGTCAGGTTACTAGGGTGTATTTTGCGAAAATGAGCGATCGCGCTATTCTTGCTTATGTAGCCACAGGTGAGCCTCTTCAATGCGCTGGGGCTTTTGCTTTAGAAGGATTTGGAAGTTTATTTGTGGAGAAAATAGAGGGTTGTCACAGTAATGTAATTGGTTTGAGTTTACCCTTATTGCGGCAAATGATCGGGGAATTGGGATATGAAGTTACAGATTTTTGGGGATAGTTAAGTAATTATTATTCCCAATTTTTAATGAATAAAATGTTAGAAAATAGAGACTACTATCTTAATATAGAATTGGTTTAGGAAAATAAATCATGAAACGAGATGAGGTACTGGCAACTTTAGCTGCACATAGAGAAAAGTTGCAGGAACTGGGAGTAAAATCCCTTAATTTGTTTGGTTCAGTGGCGCGGGATGAAGCTAGTTCAGATAGCGATGTAGACTTTTTAGTAGAGTTTAATCGTTCGGGTGGGTTGTTTCAACTTTTGCAAGTACAGTATTATTTAGAAGATATTCTGGGATGTTCTGTTGATTTGGGAACGGAAGATGCTTTGAGAGAACATTTGCGAAAACCTGTACTAAAGGATGTCATTCGTGCCTTCTAGAAATTGGCGGTTTCGTATTCAAGATATTGTCCTATCTATCAATGGAATTGAGCAAAGGACAAGGGGTCTAACGTTTGATGAATTTGCAAAAAATCAAACACTTGTCAAAGCTGTTCTCTATGATTTCGTCGTGATTGGAGAAGCTACTAGAAATGTTCCTAATGATATTCAGTTACGCTATCCTCTCATCCCTTGGCGTTTGATGGGAGGGATGAGAAATGTTGTAACTCATGAATATTTTCAAATTGATTTGAGTAGAGTCTGGGAAACAATTCAAAATGATTTATCCTTATTAGTACCACAATTACAAGAAGTGCTGGAGAGAGAAATATTAGAAGAATAGTTGATCTGGTGCAGATGATTGTAAACTAGGAAATAAATTGTATTTCCTAAAATAATATGTCTTCTACTCCTTCCCTCCGTGAACAACAACATCCCCTGATTCATCAACTAGCTGATTGTATTGAAGCAGTTTGGCACAAACACTTAGACTTATCACCATACCATTTACCGGCGGAATTGGGATATGTAGAAGGTAAATTAGAAGGGGAAAAACTGATTATCGAAAATCGCTGTTATCAAAGTCCCCAGTTTCGCAAAATGCACTTGGAACTAGCAAGGGTGGGGAATATGTTAGATATTCTGCACTGTGTGATGTTTCCTCATCCAGAATATGATCTTCCCATGTTTGGTTGTGATTTAGTCGGAGGTAGAGGTCAAATTAGTGCGGCTATTGCTGATCTTTCTCCGGTAAACTTAGATCGGATTTTACCAGATGGTTATAATTCCCAACTTAGTAAATTAACCACATCTAACTTTTCTCAACCTCGTGATTTACCGGAATGGGGCAATATTTTTTCCGATTTTTGTCTATTTATTCGTCCTAGTTCCCCGGAAGAAGAAACAAGTTTTTTATCTCACGTAGAATCATTTTTAGAGATTCATTGTACCCAAGCCAAAGCATCTAGTCCAGTTGCACCGGAAAAAGTAGCTCAAATTTTTGCTGGACAACATAATTATTGTACAAAACAACAACAAAATGATAAAACCCGTAGAGTTTTAGAAAAGGCTTTTGGTGTAGATTGGGCAGAAAATTATATGACTAAAGTTTTATTTGATTTGCCAGAGTTACCAGAATAATCTGAGAAAATATTACCCAAAGTATCAGCAATTAAAAATTGCTATTACCTTATCTGTAAAATGCGTTACGTTTTCCCTCAACTGATAAATGTAGAATTTATATGAAGTCATCACTACTGACACTTCTGGGAGGGAAAACTAACGTTAATCAATAAAATTCCTAGTTATCTGGTTTTGGCTGATAATTAGTAATTATTAACTGTTAAAATTCTTACCTATTTTCTCTTGTTAACTTCAAAAGTTGAAGTTTGGCACATCTTCTTAAAAATGAAGTGTAAAATCTCAACTACTAATGATTTATTAAATCTACCAATTGTATCCCAGGTTGCTTTGAGACAGAAATTTTCATGTAAAGATAATACACCTGAATAATCACAGAGTGTAATTTCTGCAAAGTTGATCATACCCAACAATAATTATAAAATTGCCAAAACAAAAGCCCAAAAAGGTGTAAATTTTGCATAAAGTTTGCTGTGGATTTTAATTACAGCTAATTTATTTTTTTAGTTTCATCACCATAATTCAGATAAATAGGTTAAATATCATGTCAAGGGTGAATGAAAAATCAAAATCCCCAGAAAAGGCACTTGAGCAGCCGAAAATTTGGTTAAGTATTGCCGTAGCTTTACCCGTTGCTATAGCTGCTGGGTTCTTAGCTACGGCGAGAATGGAACAATTAAAAAAACTAACTTCTGCTGTATCTGTAGCCCCAGTTCCTAATAGTATTACTGCCATAGGACGCTTAGAACCAAGAGGAGAAGTAATTAAACTTTCTGCACCAGCGGGTTTATCCGGCAGTTCACGAGTCCAGCAACTTTTAGTAAAAGAAGGACAAAGAGTACAGCAAGGACAGGTTGTGGCAATTTTAGATAGCCGCGACACTAGCATGGCAGTAGTAGAAGAAGCCAAAGCTAAATTGCAAGAATCCCGTGCGAATTTAGCTCAAGTTAGTGCTGGACCACCAAGAGATGCTCAGGCTCAAAGATTCATTATTTCTCGATTACAAGCCCAATTAGCGGGGGAAAAAGAGGCTCAACAGGCGACAATTAGCCGAATTGCTGCCCAATTAAGTGGTGAGAAGGTTGCCCAACAAGCCGGAGTTAATCGTTTAGAAGCCGAACTACTGGGACAAAGAAATGCCTTGAAAGCTAATATGGAGAGGATTAGAGCCGAAAAGCGTAATGCTCAAGTAGATTATGGGCGCTATGAATTTTTATACGGACAAGGTGCTATTTCTCAGCAAGAGCGCGATCGCCGCCGCTTAAGTGCGTTGACAACAAATCAACAATTAATTGAAAGTGAAGCTAGTTTAAAACGGGCAATAGATACCATCCGACAGCAAGTTTCTGAAGCTAGAGCTAATCAAATTAAAACTATAGCTACTTTACAACAACAGTTAATTGAAGCCACAGCCAACCGTAACAAAACTGTCGCCACTTTACAAAGGCAAATAGACGAAGAAAGAGAAAGATTAAGCAGAATATTAGTAGTTAGTCCGCTCAATGTCCAAGTAGCTCAAGCACAAGTTACTAATGCCATTGCCTTAATGAGAAAAGCTCAAGTTGAACTTCAGCAAAGCTATGTTAAAGCACCTAGTTCTGGTGAAATATTAAAAGTTCATACCAAATCCGGGGAAATCATGGGAGCAAATGGAATTGCGGAAATCGGACAAACAGATCAGATGTTCGTAGTTGCAGAAGTTCCTGAAGATAGTATTAATAAAGTCCGTTTGGGTCAAACTGCTACTATCTCTAGTGACAACGGCGCATTTGACGGTCAACTAAAAGGTAGAATCACATCAATTGGTAGAAAAATCGGCAAAAAAGATGTCTTAAATAATGATCCAGCCGCAGATATTGATGCCAGAGTTGTAGAAGTGAAAATTGCCCTATCTCCAGAATTTACCAAGCAAGTTTCTGGTTTAACTAACGCTAAAGTCACCGTAGAAATTAATGAAAATTAACCTCATATTTCTATGGCAAATATTCATGTTCAACTACTTAATTAGTATTCAGATCAAAAGATTTAGAAAATGGCAGTAAAAATACCTTTATCTTGGCTACAACTGACAAGAGAAAAAACTCGCCTAGCAGTAGCTTTGTCAGGTATTGCCTTTGCTGATATTTTAATGTTCATGCAGCTAGGTTTCCGAGATGCACTCTATTACAGTAACGTCAGAATGCACAGTAGTTTAGTTGGTGATGTGGTTTTAATCAACAGTCAATCTAATGCTGTTTTGGCAATGAGAACCTTTTCCCAACGGCGTTTATATAAGGCGTTAGATTTGCCCACAGTTCAATCAGTACATCCCATATATTTAGACTATACAAGCTGGAGAAATCCTGTTACAGGTCGTCCTCGCAGTATCTTAATTTTTGGTATGAATCCAGAAGTTAATCTTTTTGATTTACCCGGAGTTGAGGAAAATTTAAATAAACTCAAACTACCTGATGTGGTTTTATATGACCGTTCTTCTAGGGTAGAGTATGGGCCGATCGCTGATAGTTTTAATGAAGGAAAAGTTGTTGCAGCAGAAGTACGCAGAAGAAAAGTTCAGGTCGGTGGATTATTTACATTAGGAGCGTCTTTTGGTGCAGATGGAAATTTAATTACCAGTGATGTTAACTTTTTGCGGATTTTTAATAACCGTCAGCGGGGATTAATTGATATTGGTATTATTAAGTTAAAACCTGGTGCTGATCCCATTGTGGTAGCTCAAGAATTACGAAGTTATCTACCTACAGATATTAATGTTTTAACTAAGGAAGAATTTATTGAATTTGAAAGAAATTATTGGTCAAGTAGTACGGCTATTGGCTTTATTTTCACATTAGGAACAATTATGGGTTTTATTGTGGGAACTGTAATTGTTTATCAGATTTTGTATACAGAAGTCAATGATCATTTATCTGAATATGCTACGCTCAAAGCTATAGGTTACACTCAAAATTATTTACTAACTGTGATTCTGCAAGAGGCTTTTTTATTAGCAGTTGTTGGTTATTTACCTGGTTTTGCCTGCGCTTTGGTTCTTTATAATGTTGCTAGAGATGCTACACTTTTGCCTATATTTATGAGTTATAATCGCGCCATTATGGTAATCATGTTAACTATTTTAATGTGTTTTATTTCGGGGATGATTGCTATTAGAAAATTAAGCTCTGCCGATCCAGCGGATATTTTTTAAATTAGTTATTTATTGGTCATTGGTTATTGGTCATTGGTCATTGGTGAAAACCATTCTTCTTCCTCCCCCAACTTCCCCCACTCCCCCTACTTCCCCTACTCCCAATACTCCTGAACTCCTACACTCCTCTATTATGATCAACAAAGAACCTGTAATATCTATTAAAAATATCAATCACTACTACGGTAAAGGATCGTTGAGAAAACAGATTCTCTTTGATATTAGTTTGGAAATATATGCCGGAGAAATTGTGATTATGACTGGACCATCTGGTTCAGGGAAAACGACTTTATTAAGTTTGATTGGTGGGTTAAGATCGGTACAAGAGGGAAGTTTAAAATTTTTAGGTGATGAATTGTGTGGTGCTAGTCAAAACAAACTGGTACACATGAGACGCAAAATTGGTTATATTTTCCAAGCTCATAATTTATTAGGTTTTTTAACGGCTCGGCAAAATGTGCAAATGGCTGTGGAATTAAATAATAGTATTTCCCAATCAACGGCTATTTCTCAGTCAGAGGAGATGCTGGCATCTGTAGGTTTACAAGAACGGGTTAACTACTATCCAGATAATTTATCTGGTGGACAAAAACAAAGAATAGCGATCGCTCGCGCCTTAGTCAATCATCCTCCCCTAGTCTTAGCCGATGAACCAACAGCCGCATTAGACAAACAATCAGGACGTGATGTGGTGGAAATCATGCAGCGTCTAGCTAAAGAACAGGGAACTGCTATCCTCTTAGTAACTCACGATAACCGGATCTTAGATATTGCCGATCGCATTGTGGAAATGGAAGATGGTCTCCTCACTCGTGATGCTCAAAATATTACTTCTCAACACAAATCCTAATTTGGATAATTCTTCTTCTTAAATACATATTATGTATTGCTAGGTTTGAATTTTTTAATCTTTGTTAGCAATTCAAAATTACGATTATTTCTGAATCGTAACTGCATCAGACAATTCTACTCACTACTGTTTTTTTGTTAGAGGATTTTGACGGCTAGTTCTAAATGTCACATTCACCCCTTCGTTTGACTGTTCTAATACCAGCAACGGAGTCGGTTTAGCCTTTTGATCCCAGTGTATATAAACAATCCGACCTTGAATAGTAGGTTGCCAAGTATCGTCATCATCCCTGGGGCTAAGGTATGTTTCTATACAATTAATAATTTGACTAATGGTAGAAGAAGTAGCCTGAGTTGGTAACTTCATTAACCGAATTTGCGCTCGAAACAGCACCCGCTTCACAATGTTGGGTGCTACACCAGTTTCATACTCGATATCAAACGTTTCATCTACCTGCCTACCTGTGCTACTAGAAATCCCCACAGACCCTATATTAGCTTGGCTAGGACGCAGTGATAGAGAAATCTTATCTTTAACTTTAATTTTAATTTGATTAACTAGAGCAAAATGGAATACCTCCTCTGACATTCGCATCCGCAGATAATCTAGGTTAAAATCTCTTGAGTGGACTAAATCTGGATTAGTTTCCATTTTGCGAATAGTTTCCAAAGCCAACTTCAACTTTTTCTCTAATTCTCGCGTGCGGAATTGTTCAAATTTGAGTTTTTTCTCACCCCTTTGCAGTAGGATTCTGGCATAGACAATGACAGCAACCAGAACTAAAACCATTCCTCCACCTGCAAACAGCAGCAATGGTAGAGGTAGACTGTGAGACTCCTGGATAACAGGTGAGATTTTACTCGTCTTTATTGTCTTAGATCCAGAAGATTGAGCCAGAAAAATCGTATTAACCATAATTTACAACCTGAAATTATTAACTCCCAATGTTTATAATGCCCAAATCTTACTGAGCAGTTCGCCGTAGTATAAAGATTTTTTAGATTTTCTTGGTAATATCATATGTACAAACCTATTAGTGACTTGGCTAACCATCTTATCAATATACGGCAGTTGTCTGATCTAACATCTACGTATTCATATCATATTTACCTATTGGCAACAGATATGGATGGGACACTAACTCAAAATGGCAAGTTTACATCTCAATTATTAAATACTTTAGAGCAGCTATCCGCAGCTAAGATTCCCGTCTTAATTGTTACTGGACGTTCTGCTGGGTGGGTAAGCGCTATTAGTAGTTTAATGCCCATAGCTGGGGCGATCTCCGAAAATGGTGGTTTATTTTATCCATCAGACAATTCTGATCCAGTCACACTCACCCATATTCCTGACCTAGTTAACCATCGTCAAGATTTAGCCAAGGCTTTTATTAACCTACAAACTTATTTTCCACAAATTCAAGAATCCGCTGATAATTTATTTCGAGTCACAGACTGGACTTTTGATCTTACCTCACTGACAACCGAGGAACTACAAAAAATAGGTAATCTTTGTCAACAAATGGGTTGGGGATTTACTTACAGCAACGTTCAGTGTCATATTCAACCCCCAGGACAAAATAAAGCCGCCGGTTTATTAAAAGTTTTACGTCAATATTTCCCCACCTACTTCCCCGAACAGGTGATCACTGTTGGTGACAGTCCCAATGATGAAAGTTTATTTAACCAGCGTTATTTTCCTATTTCCGTAGGTGTAGCCAATGTACGTAATTACGAAAATCAACTACAACATCAACCCAAGTATATAACTACAGCAGCCGAAGGAGATGGTTTTTGCGAATTGTGTAGTTATATTTTGCAAAACTGTCAGCGGTAGGGGCGCAGGGCCTGCGCCCAGTCACCGAGTCAGGAGAAAGAAGAAGAAAATTCCCTGTTCCCTATTCCCTATTCCCTATTCCCCGCGAGAAAGTAACCTCCACGACTTTTTTCTCGATCTGCTATCACCTAAAATTAATGTCATCATCTCCTCATGATTATGCGGTCTAGCTAAAGGAAAAAGCTAGTTATATCAATATTTCCAGCCATTATCCCTGGAATTACTGTGCCGTTTTCCTACCATTCATGAGGATTTTATATATAAAATTACTATATTCAATATCAGGAATCTATAAGCTAAGACTATACCATTTTTATATTTTCTTTGTTATTTTGTATTCAACTGAACAGTTATTCAACACAAAGCCAGTTTAAATAAAAATTAGTTCAACTACTTTACCGTTCTTCCAGTTCAGTGAAAATTCCAAAGATAATTTGTTGTACAAACTGCCGCATTGGCAGAATTTTATCAATCTCATCCACATAGGACACACAATCATGTTAAAAACCAATAGTCAACCGATGATCATCTCTAGTTTTGTCAACCCTATCGAGGAAAATCATTCAGTTAAGAACAAGTTTGATTTACTGCAAAACATCCGTCAATGGTTCGACGAAATTGAAATTGATAATCGTCGAGTTGCTAGATTAATTGCTAAATTAATTCCTGCCCAATGTCCCTTTGAGCGTGATATCGTGGTTTTTGGTCGAAAAATTGCTCATATTCCGCCTATGTGCAAACTCAACCCCCTGTATGATCAGTTTGTTGGCTTGCGTTTTCGCGCATTATGTTATTTAGTAGATAAGTGTGGAGAAGACATCCAATCTTATTGCTAAATACAACTCATGGAAATTAAAGTCGTACATCAACCAAATATTGCACATCTTAATGAATTAGATGTATTCAACTGGCCAATTTGGGAAAAGGAAATATCTAAATTTTCCTGGACTTACGATGATCAAGAAACTTGCTACTTTTTAGAAGGTAATGTTGTTGTCACTCCTGATGGAGGACAAGCAGTACAAATGGGTAAGGGAGACTTAGTAACTTTTCCCGCTGGGATGTCTTGTACATGGGAAATTACCAGCGACGTAAAAAAACATTATTGCTTTGATTAATATTTCTGCAATCTCAATAACTAATATCTGAAGAGATGGATTGGATATTATTGAGAGGTTTGCTAGGAAATTATTGATCCCAAAATATCATCTACAACTAAATTAATTTCGGGGAATGCTTGAATTGACATTTTTTCTCCTCGACTGAGTTTTTGAATGTCGCTATACCCATTTTCGCTATGGTAGCGATAAACAATAATCACTTGTTCATAAATATCAACTAACCAAACTTCAGTAATACCACTACTAGCATAGAGAGGAATTTTCACGTCTCTATCATATTCCAGACTGCTATCTGCAACTTCAATTAAGAGAAATATATCCTGGGGTTGAGGGTGTCCAGATTCATAAAAATCTGCGCGAGGTTTCAGTAGTGCGATATCTGGTTGGGGTTCAGATAAGTTATTGAGGATAATCGGATTTTGTACAGCAATTATGACTTTTCTACCCAGTAATTGCGAAAAAACTGAATTTAAACGATTTACACAAGCTGTGTGTCTTGTACCAATTGGTGACATTTCTATAATTTCTCCATTAATTAGTTCTACTTTATCATTTTCTGAAAAGATACCGGCTTCGCTCATTTGATGGTATTGAGAAACATTGAGACGAAAGGTGTTAAGGCGTGGTTTTGCTAATTGTAGAGTCATAATTAACTTCCTGTAGTTACCTTTATTTTTAATATAGCAATCTTGAGTGATTAAGATCCCCGACTTCTTCACTTAATTGGTTCTACCGTTCCCTTGATGTAAAACAACGTTTATTGTAGGTTGGGTTGACGCAAGGAAACCCAACAACTCTTACTATCCTACCGCCAATGTTGGGTTATGCCTGATGCCTCCGGCACGCTACCGCGAACGGCACGCTACGCGAACACTTCGTTCTACCCAACCTACGAAAATTAAATTAATATTCTCTTCCATTAAGGGGAGCGGTAGAACCTTTATTATTTAGTGACAAGATAAAAAAAGAAGTCGGGGATCTAGGTTCGGGGATCTAAGTTTATAGATAATCAAAAAAGATTTCGGGAACTAATCGTAATTCACCAGATTTGAATCGAGAAATATCTATCCATAATGCGCGATGTTGACGTTCTGGTGTTTCTGCAAAAGTTAAACTTTCGATTTGATAAAACTGGGAATCAGCAAAGTCACATTCATAGAGTTGAATGATTTCATGTCCTTGTCTACCATCAAAAGTAAATAAGTTTTCGATACAAGTTAAATAGCGAATATTGGTTAATTCGGCTTGAATTTCTTCTTGAAATTCTCTAGCTAAGGCGATGCGGCTAGTTTCGCCAAATTCTACACCACCACCTAAAGCCCGATAGAATGTTGATTGTTTTTTAGGATCGAAGCCTTCAGAAACAAAGATTCTATTACCATCTCGAATGAGTGCTAAAACAATTACCCGGATTTGACCTTCTTTATTCATAACTACAATTAATTATCGTAAATGGAAGAGGGACGACTTTCACTATCTTCTGTAGACCAATCTGGATTTTCGCCACCAATGTATAGTTCTTCAATAGTGACATATTCTTCAGTTAGTTGAGTAAGGGCGTTGATGAGAATATCTAAGGCGATCGCATCACTTGTCCCTAAATCAAACCAACAACGCCCCCATTCTCCTTCATATTCAAATTCACCCATGTTGTGCATCAAGGCCATTAAGCTTTTATCATAGCCTTTGGTATCATAATCCATGTAGCTGATATCAAATCCTGCGTCTTGGATTTGCAGATTTTCCGCATTAAATCCCCCTAATTTACCTAAATAAAACCAGGAATTAAAGACTTCTTCTACATATTGTTTTTCCCTTTGGGAGGGAACATTGCTGAACTTAAACCAAATCCAAACATCAAAAGGATTAAACTCGCGGAATTGAATTTGCATTTTTGTAATGGGTAATGGGTAATTGGTAATTGGTAGAATCAGAATTCTATAACAACGAACTACTGACAACTGACAATTGACTACTGACTACTAACAGCCTGATTCCGTTCACGTTCAATTTGTTTGACTAAATTAGCAGGAAGTTGGGATTTTTTGGCTAATGCTTTGTCAAAATAAGTTATTGCTTCCTTAATTAAATTCTGGCTTTTTTCCTTTTTTCCCTGTTCGTGAAGAATTTGGGCTTTGAGATAGTGAATTTCTGGGTTGTCAGCAGTTGTTTTTAAGGCGCGGTTGACATAATCTAAAGCTTGGGGGTATTGTTTTAAATCTCGATAGGCTAAAGCAATACCTCTATTTACTAAATAATTAGGAGCAGCATTTTTTTCCAATCTTTCAATTACTTGATCTGGACTAGTAAAAGGTAAATTCACAGCTAACATTAAATCCATATAGCCGCGAATTAAGTTTAATTCTGGATCATTGGCAGAAATCTCTTCGGCTCTGTCAAGATATGTATAGACTTTCCGCAACCGGCTTAAGGCTTGGGGGACACCATTTACAGTTCCTTCTCGATTCAAAATTACCGCACCTGCTAAAAAATGACCGACAGCAGTATATAAGTTACCACGCAATGGATCACTGGCGATTAAATTCTGTCCAGTTTCTAGGGTTTTGCTGCTGTATTTTTCTAAACTAATACTATCTTGATTTTGATATGCTAAAGAAGCCTGAATGGCGTAAATTAAAGGTTCATTAGGTTCGCTAGAGGCGGCTTTTTGTAAAGCATCTTTGGCTAGGGAGTAATTTCCTTGTTGAAAAATAGCATTAAAAGCGGCTTCTGTGCGATCGCCAATTTTACGTGGTTCACGAGAGCGAAAGGGATCACCGGCAAAGGAGGGATTTACCAACATATTGAGAATGATGGAAGTAGCCAGAGTTACTTTTAAAAAAGTAGGCGATCGCCAGAATATCCTCAATTGGGGAATTAAAAACTGTTTAAACATGATAGCCTGTCTGAATAATTACGTAACTGTTCACACTCCCCCACTAAAAAGGAATTAGGAAGTAACAGGGATAGG
>NZ_VIKX01000230.1 GCF_009711935.1 Dolichospermum sp. UHCC 0259
TTTATTTTTTTCAAAATGAGAATTGCTGTTAAAGTAATAATGGCTAACGCAACAATTACTACAAAAGGGCAAGTAACTATACCTAAAGAAATTAGGGATTATCTAAATTTAGGTACAGGAAGTAAAGTTGATTTTGTCATTGATGAAAATGGCATAGTTAAACTTATTCCCCTCAATATACCTATTCAAAAATTATCTGGAATTTTGCACAGAAAAGGCATGAAAGCTATAACTTTGGAAGAAATAGAAGAAATAATTGGTGAGGCTGCAAGTGATTGGACTTGATACAAATATTATAGAAGATAAGTAGGTAAACCGAAAAATTTAAAGGTATGTGACGAAATGTAAATTCAATGAATGCCTTACAAATAGGTTGTTTTACGGGTTTCACAAAACTAAACATATATTGGTTTTATTATGTTTACCTACTTATATGAAAATACACAATGAACATTAACTAAATTTGGGTTTAGCTAATGACAATTAGACTAATTGAACGAGAAATAAAAATTAAATTTCCTCCTGACTAAGCAGCGTGATTATAAAATCAGAATTAATGACATCTAAAGGCAAAAAAGGAGAGTCAACAGGAAACATCTGAATAGATAATTTAGTTTCCGTACTAGCAGCGCGAACAGCTTTTAAATAACAATCAGAAAATAGTTCTAAATAATAAGGTTTGAGACTAGGACTATCCTCCAATAAAGATTCAATTTGATAAAACTGTTCCCAAATTGTCCTCACCCAACTAGAAGAACGTTTTTCAGATTGATATTGGTACTTGAGTAAGTGCATGAGTAAAACTATGAGTCGGTTTTTAAGTTCACGTCTTTTCTCTTTCCCCATGTCCTCTATTTCTTCAATCAAATGCTCAAAATCAACGTGATCTAATTGATGATTACGCAATAACTTAGCTGTCGTTTCTAGCCATAAACAATAATCCTGATTATAAAGATAACTACTCAAGGATGTAGATTGTAAATTGGTAGTCATAAAAATAGCCTTATTTACTGCTATTACTTAAGTCTATCACATTAATTAATAAAACCAGGAGACTTTAACGCCACCCGGTTTATTCTTGTAGGGACATAGCACTGCTATGTCCTAATTTATGACTGAAAAAGATTAAACTTTAGCAGCCGCTCTCATTACCAAATCGCCTTTAGCATACTTAGCAGCGTAATCTTCTAAAGAAACTTGCTTAATCTTGCTTGCATTACCAGCAGTACCGAACTGTACATAACGGTCAGCACAAACCTTTTGCATATATTTAATAGAAGGCTTGAGGAAGTGACGAGGATCAAATTCCTTGGGATTAGAAGCCAAAGCTTCACGCACAGCCGCAGTAATAGCCAAGCGGTTATCGGTGTCAATATTCACCTTACGCACACCACTCTTGATACCTTTTTGGATTTCTTCCACAGGTACACCGTAGGTTTCAGGAATAGCACCACCATATTGGTTAATGAGTGCCAATAAATCTTCAGGTACAGAAGAAGAACCGTGCATTACCAAGTGGGTGTTAGGTAAACGGCGGTGAATTTCTTCAATGCGGCTAATAGCCAAAATTTCACCTGTAGGCTTACGGGTAAACTTGTAAGCACCATGACTTGTACCGATAGCAACAGCCAAAGCATCTACTTGAGTTGCTTCTACGAAGTCAACAGCTTCATCGGGGTCAGTTAATAGTTGAGAATGGTCTAGTGTACCTTCAAAACCGTGACCATCTTCAGCTTCACCAGCACCGGTTTCTAGAGAACCCAAACAACCCAATTCACCCTCAACGCTGACACCCAAAGAGTGAGCAACGTTGACAACTTCGCTAGTAACTCTAACGTTATACTCAAAGCTGGCAGGAGTTTTAGCGTCAGCTTCCAAAGAACCATCCATCATCACACTGGTGAAGTTGTTCTTGATAGCTGAATAGCAGGTAGAAGGGGCATTACCATGATCTTGGTGCATGACAATGGGAACCTGAGGATAGGTTTCTACCGCAGCCAAAATCAGGTGACGGAGGAAGTTTTCCCCAGCATAGTTACGAGCGCCGCGAGAAGCTTGCAAAATTACGGGGCTATCTGTTTCAACCGCCGCTTTCATGATTGCCTGAATCTGCTCTAAATTGTTAACGTTAAAAGCAGGGATGCCATAACCGTTTTCCGCAGCGTGATCCAAAAGCAACCGCATTGGTACAAGCGCCATATATAATCCTCCTAATTTGGGTATCAGCTAGTCAATTTAATAGAAGCGTAATCTTTATTTTAATGTAATTTTTACGCTAATCTTAAGATTTCTTTCAACTTACAGAAAATTATAACTACTAGCGGGTGCTTTTGTTGAGAAACTTTGCAAGCTGATATTCTCAATTTATGTATTTTTGTGTATAGTTAGAAACTAAGTGTTAGACTGTGCGTTTACAGTGCGATCGCATTTTGCCATAAATTAACTTTAAGCGATCGCATCTATGATTCAATAATTACCCATAAAGCTGTTGTAATAAGTGAAGCTGGTTAATAGCTGCAAGATTATTAATGGGTGAAGTATCACTGACAACAATCACAGTCTACCCATCTCCCGCAAATTCTTGATGTCTTGTTCAAAATCCTCTACTCCGTAATGAACAGGGATTTGATAACTTGCGAGTAAATGTTGAAATGCTATACGATTCATACCAGCAAAGCGACTAGCTTGAGCAAGAGTTAACTTTTCTTTTTGAAACAGCATAATCGCAATTTCTCGTTTCATTTTCTCTTCATTCATGCGACTTGTGGTTAGTATTTCATTAGGAATAACTACACTCATATTTATAATCCTCTGAACCATTATAGCAGTATGCACTTGAATGAGATACAGTCATAAGCCCATATTGTTCATATTACTACCGCCATAATGACGCGAATCACTATTGAACAACTCAGTATAAAAACCCTTTTTGGATTTGTGGTGTTTATCCTTCTATGATTTTTATCTCTTCTGCTGTTAATTCGTAAAGTTGATAAACTAACTGATCTATTTCTGTTTCTAATCCGGTTGTATCTGCTTTTGGATCTGATTTTTTAGCAGTGAGAATTTGATTAACTATTTTTTCTAATAACAATTCTTCAGTTTCCGTAGGTTCTTTAATGGGTAACATTTCTATTTTATACTTTTTCCATCTATTTGTACCCATTCCCGTAGTAGTTGAAATTTGGTTAAAATACCATTCTGATAGTTTTGAATTTAAAATTGCTAACAAATACTTGAGTTTTTCACCTGTCATTAAAAATGTAGTAGCTTCAGCATAATAGTTAGAGTCGTCAAAAGCAAATTTAGGTTGATCAGAAATTTCACCCCAAACAATTTTAGGTTTATTAAAATCTTCTAAATAAGCACAGTTTCTTAAATTTGTCCAATCTTTACCCTTATCTTGTCTTTGTTTAATTTGAGGAAGAAAAGAAATTAAATAATTATAAATAGATGGATAATTTTCTTTAACTTTTATTCTCTCGATGTTATTTTTTGCTACTCCATTATGTGCATTAATTAGATAAAATCCAGAAAATTCATAACTATATCTTTTTAAATCTCTACCTCTTAAAATTGGCTGAATTATTTCAGCAGAATTAGAACTTTCAGTAATTAATTGATGTTTAGTTTCCTCATCGATAATAAAAGCTGCATTTAGTCCAGTAAGTAAACCTCTATTAATATTAATATCAAGTTCTTTTAAAAGCTTAGAAGATTGCTCTATTTTTTGTTTCAAACTTACAGTTTCTTTATTACTTATAATCCATTCTGATGTATTAGGTATTGTAAATTGAAAATAGTTTTTATCAAAATACTCATCTAATGAAGAACCAATCAGATAATTATTCGTTAAACTAGCAACATTAAAAAATTCATTAACCTTATCTTTTTTCAGGACTATAATATTTGATTCTACAGTAGCTTCCTCAAAAATTTGCATATCTTCAATATTTAATAAAGTCTGAGGTTGCATATTTTCAATTAAATATTTTTTCAGTAAATCACCATAAATAGTTTTTAACCAAGAATTAGAAGTAATGTAAGTTAAAAATCCTGCTTTTCTTAACAAACAACTTCCTTTTTCGTAAAACAAGCAATAAATATCTGAACCCTTTGTATAAGTTTGATAATTATTTTCAAAATAAGCAGTTTGAGATTTTTCTTTAATTTTAGATAGTGAAATATAAGGAGGATTACCAATAATGACATCAAAACCGATAAAATCACCTTCATCATTCAACACTTCAGGAAATTCAAACCGCCATTCAAAAGCATTTTGATAAATTTTACCACTTTTTTTATATTCAATCTCAGCATTAAGTTCATTAATTTCTTGTTCTAACTTTTCTTGCTTTTGTTGACGATTTTTTGCTTCTGCTTTACTTTCTGCAAATAATGATTTTTGATCTCGTAAATGACGAAGTTCTGCAACTTTTTGATTTCGCTTTTCTATATTTGGATCATTGCTACTAATTTCTGTGCTTATATTACCCTTGATATCATTAATTAACTTCTCCATTTCCTGTTTTTTATCTTTGTTATCAGAGTGGAGATAGGTTTTTATCGCATTTCTATAACTTTCGATGTTCCAATCACTTTTTTTCAAAATCGTTCGTAAATCCCAATTTAAAGGAAAGCGACTGATTAAAGAATTTCCAGGTTTAATATTAATATCAATATTTGGTAGAGTTTCTAATTCTTGATAATTACTAACAGATGTATAATAAGCATTCTTTAAAAGCTCAATCCACAAACGTAGCCGACAAATTTTTACTGAATTGGGATTTATATCTACACCAAATAAACAATTTTCAATAATTGTCTGTTTTTCATGAAAAAGAGTTTCTTGTATGCGTCTACTTTCTGGATTTTTAGGATTATATGTGAAAAATTTTCCGTCATCATCTGTAATAATTAACTCATCATTTTCAATTTTTACATCATAATCTCTTAAAGTTTTTCCCTGTCTATCAAGTAAAACTTTCAAGTCGCTTTTAATAGTAATAATTTCATTTAAAGCTGAAACCAAAAAATGTCCAGAACCTACTGCTGGATCACAAATTTTTAAGCTATTAATAATCTGATTAGCTTCTTTTTTATCTGTAATTTTATCATATAATTCATCAATATTTGTACAGTTCCAACCTTTAATTTCCTTGAATTTCTGTAAAACTGCTCTGCGAATAGTTTTCCGACACATATACATAGTAATAAAGCCAGGAGTGAAGAAAGAACCATCTTTGTAACCGTTAATTTTCTCAAAAATCAAACCTAAAACAGCAGCATTAATTAAAGTTTTATTTTCTTCTTGGATTTCTTCTGTACCTTCACTGCTAAAATCGTAAGCATCAAGAAATACAAAAATATATTCTAGTGCTTTTAATTTTCCTGTACGTATATTACCATTATCTTTAAGAACTGTTTTATTAAAAATAGAAAGTTTCTCATCATTGATTAAATTACTAATAACTATGGTTTTATGTTCAATTTCTGATACTTCAAACAAAGAACTATTCAAATAAGGAATATTAGCAACAAGATTTTTTATATGTTCGTCTCTTGATTCTGGTTTACGAGATAAAACACCAAAAAATAACCGATTGAGATTACCAAAATCTTGAATTTTGGCTAAATTGAGAAATGCAAAAGATTTATCACCTTGATGATAATTAATTAATTGGGATTCTAATAGTTTCAAAAACAGAATGCGATTAATCCAAGTAATAGCTAATTCTAAACTAACATTAAAAAGTCTCTCTTCGCTATTTTCTCCAAATTGTTCTGAGTTTTCTAATCTGTCAATTTTGCGTAATTCTTGCAAACGAGTGATAGTATTTTCAATTAATGAACCCTGTTCTCTTTCATTAATTGATTTACGCTGAATTAATTTTTTACTACCTTCTTTAATTTCCGTTAAACCAATGATGTGTAGTAATTCACCATAAAAGTTTTTATTCAAACTATTGCTATCATTAATAACAGGTAGTTTCAATAAATGCTGTGGTGAAAATAGTTTAAATAAAGGAATCAGTTTTTGATCATTTTCAGAATTTTGATTAATTAAATACTGTTCATAATCTCTAATATCAAAATGTGTAAAAACTAATTGATTTTGAATTTCATCTATTGCAGGTTGAGCAATTTCTTTATAAAAAAAGTCTGTGCGAGAATTAGATAGACGTTTTTCTTCAAAATCAGTAAATTGCTTGACTAATTGTTTATTCTGAGCAAAAAAATTGTCAAAAACTACTGCATCAAAAATGAACCATTCATAAATATTAGTAGCAATTAAATATTTAATGTCTGGATTTTTGTTTGTAATCCGTTCTCGTAAAAAGTATAAAACTAATTGTTGTAATGCTTTAGTATTTACATTATCAACTTTGAGCATTTCATTATTATTTACCTTTTTAGCTTCTAAAATCACCCCAACACTGCTTTTAGTATCTTTGCCATTATAAATTACGAGGTCATTACTGGCTTTAATATTGATCAAGTAATCAGCACCGTAATAGGTATTTTTGAAAAAATCAGTAAGAATATTTTTATGAAATTCCTCTCTTTCATTTTCATCAATTTGATTAAGTAGTGTAATCAGATTCTTTTTAAATATCTCAAAATCATTTCTAATTGGTTTAATTCTCAGAAATGCTTTGTTTAATCCTTGTCTAGGTTTAATTTTGTTGTTAATCATATTGAATTACCAAAAATTACAATTTTATTATTAATATTCAGTCGGTTAAGTAAATGTAGGTTGGGTTGAGCGATAGTGAAACCCAACATTACCAAAGATTTAGTTGGGTTTCGTTTCTCAACCCAACCTTGTATCTTAGAGGTATGTTAGCGATCGCTCTAATTTTTATGGTAAAAAGTTTAAATTTTTGGGTCAATATGTTTGTGTCCCATCAATTTTGTCCCAAAAATTATCGCTAATGATATTGACAAATCCATCCTCCTTAACGAATGAAACAGCCCTGGGGTTGGGAGTGGGGTTCTTATACCTCATAATAACGGGCAGTGCTGTAAAAACAATATAGAGTGGGTAATGCCCACCCTACAGTATTATTCCATCACCTGTGCAGATTTCTGTTTATCTAACTTGAGCATCAACACACCCAAAGGAGGTAAACACAAATCTAAGGAATAAGGACGATTGTGCAAAGACCAATCATCAGTCCACTTACCACCTAAATTGCCCATATTACTACCGCCATACTGACGAGCATCACTATTGAACAACTCAGTATAAAAGCCTTTTTCAGGAACACCAATGCGATAATGAGAATAGGGTTGAGGTGTAAAGTTACAAACCACAATCATAAAATCGTCAGAATTCTTGTCACGACGGACAAAAGAAACTACACTATGGCGGTTGTCAGTACAATCAATCCACTCAAACCCTGCTTGGTCAAAATCTTGAGTATATAAAGTTGGTTCAGAACGGTAAAAATGGTTCAGAGACTGGAAAAAATCTTTCAACTGTCGGTGTGGTTCAAACTGTAAAAGATGCCATTCCAAATCAGCCCAAGCATTCCACTCACTCCACTGTCCAAATTCCATGCTCATAAACATGGTTTTCTTGCCGGGATGAGCGAACATATAAGCAAATAAACAACGGATATTAGCTAATTTCTGCCATTCATCACCGGGCATTTTACCGATCATATTACTCTTACCATGCACGATTTCATCATGGGAGAGAGCTAACATGAAGTTCTCGCTGTGGTTATACCACATACTAAAAGTAATATTGTTTTGATGGAACTGGCGAAACCAAGGGTCCATGCTGAAGTAGTCCAGCATATCGTGCATCCAGCCCATATTCCACTTTAAGTTAAAGCCCAATCCGCCTGTATAGGTAGGCCAAGATACCATTGGCCAAGATGTGGACTCTTCCGCAATGGAAAGCACACCGGGATAATAACCAAACAATAAGCTATTAACTTGACGTAAAAAATCTGCCGCTTCTAAATTTTCTCGACCACCGTATTCGTTAGTCAACCATTCTCCTGGTTTCCGGCAGTAGTCAAGGTAGAGCATAGAAGCTACAGCATCCACACGGATTCCGTCAATGTGGTATTTATCAAACCAAAACAGGGCATTAGCTACCAAGAAATTACGGACTTCATGGCGATTGTAATTAAATACTAAAGTCCCCCATTCTTTATGTTCACCTTTGCGAGGATCAGAGTGTTCATATAAGTGGCTACCATCAAAGAAGGCTAAACCATGTCCATCTTTGGGGAAGTGGCCGGGAACCCAGTCTACAATTACGCCAATACCATTTTTATGGCATTCGTCCACAAAATACATGAAGTCTTCGGGTGTACCAAAGCGGGATGTGGGAGCATAGTAACCTGTTACTTGATAACCCCAGGAACCATCAAAGGGATGTTCAGCAATTGGTAAGAGTTCTAAATGGGTATATCCTAATTTCTTGACGTAGGGAATGAGTTTATCAGCTAGTTCCCGATAAGTCAGAAACCGCGCACCGGGTTTTAGTTCAGAAACGACAACGACAGATTCTGTTTCCCCACTGGGTAATTTGGCAGGTTCAGCACTAGCAGTATGTAACCAAGAGCCTAAATGCACTTCATATACGGAGATAGGTTGGCTCAAAGGGTCACTATGTCGCCGCTTTTCCATCCAGTCTTCGTCATTCCAGGTATAGGAATTTAAGTCGGTAACAATAGATGCTGTTTTTGGGCGTGGTTCTTGTTGGAAACCGTAGGGATCGGATTTTTCGTAAATATGTCCTTCAAAATTTTTAATTTCGTATTTGTAATGTTCACCCACACCTATTTCGGGAATAAATAATTCCCAAACACCTGTGTGTCCTTTCCGCATTTGGTGTTTGCGTCCATCCCACAGGTTAAAATCTCCTAATAGGGAAACGTTGCGGGCATTGGGGGCCCAAACGGCAAAGTAAACCCCTTTGACACCATCTACTTCTGTTGTGTGCGCTCCTAATTTTTCGTAAATGCGGTGATGGTTGCCTTCACTAAATAAATGTAGATCAAATTCTGTTAAGTGGGCAGAACGGAAAGCGTAGGGATCATTAACTACCCGCTCATGTTCTCCTTCTTTAATGCGTAACTGATAATTTTTCAGTTCTTTAGTTTCAATGGTGCATTCAAAAAAATGAGGATGATGCACTGTGTCCATTGGGTATTCTTTGCGTTCCTCTGGAACTACTACATAAGCAGCGCTGGCATTTGGGAGGTAGGCTCGCACAGCCCATACAGTTTTACCATTTTGCTCTATCAGATGAGAACCCAGAATTTCAAAGGGATCGTGATGTTGATTCCCAACAATGCGATTAACCTGTTCGGGGGCGACTGTGGTTGTGGACATGAAACTACCTATGTGATATATGGGGATTAACTAAATCTACTTTTTAACATCTATTCATATTCTCGCATCTTTGTCGCCACTGTCAGTTGTTAGTTGTTAGTTGTCAGTTGTCAGTTGTCAGTTGTCAGTTGCAAAAGAATATTTCTCTCCCTGTTCCTTGTTCCCTGTTCCCTGTTCCCTCTCGCCTAATTAAATACTTAAAAATGGGAAAAGTTGTAATAATGTTTTGCGTAGTTGCAGCAAAAATACTTTATCGCGGATACCGGAAGCTAAACGTGGTGGTGGACTTATTTGGATTTGTGCTTGCAATTCGGCGTATTCTGCGGGCGTGAGGATTCTGCCATCAATGGGCGATCGCGCTGCTAGAATAATCTCTGTTCGCAATATCTCTTCTGGTATATCTGCCTGTGGTGGTAATGCCATCACTACTTTACTACTATGACCACTGAACCCGACTAAAATGCTCGTAGTAACGCTCAAAATAACCAGCAATATCCTTTTCATCTTAACTCCTGATTGGGCGCAGACCCTGCGCCCCTACATTCTCAAGTCCTGGTGGCAATGGTTCACCACATAACTGGTGGATATTGATAATTCGTTCAAAAATCAGTGGATATGCCTGACGATAATCAGGAATGAGTGCTAAAGGACTCAATAAAGCGGCTGCTGCAATATCAGCTATGCTCAAACGGCTACCCACTAAATAATCATCTTTTTGCCAATACATAGACAATAATAACAACGCATTAGCGAGTCTTTTTTTAGCTAATTTAACGGTAGTATCATCAATACCATATTGTTGTCTAACTACTTTAATCACCATTTGACTAAATAGTGATGGGTCAATTACCTTACCTTCACTAGCACGAAATTGATAATATACAAATCTAGTAGCTGTGCCTATACTTTCATCTAACCAATCTTCTAACATCGCAGCTTGAGCTTGCTGTTCTGAATTGGGTAGAAACAAACTAGGTTCGGGTTGATAGCTTTCTAAAAATTTAAAAATTTCCGTAGAGTCGCCAATAGCTTGGGGTTGTTCGACAATTTGGGGTAAAAGCACAGGTAATGTTGTCAATCCAGTTAAGGGCTTTACCCTCAAGATGTGCAAACCTGGAGTCAGATTTTCAGTTTGATAACTAATTCCTTTATAACCCAATGCCAATCTGGCTTTGCGACAATAATGAGATGTACTAAATTGCAGTAACAGCATACATTGAGATTAATTTGGTTACTGACAAAACAAATATAAAAAAATCAGACTGGGCGAGAACTGAATCTAGCCCAGAAGCAAAACCTGATGAATGTTCGTCTTTTTTTACTTAACTTAACACCGTTAGGCAGTTGAATCTTTATTCTTTAATCTACAAATTAGCTTAACTTTCTCAGTAGAGTTTTGTAGAAAATAATTGTTAAAGATGTCAACTACCCAGGAAAGGTTAATACTTTACCCTATATTAAGGGGTTTTAGGAGTAGCCGCAGGAGATGTTGTGGCATCAGGAGATGTGGTCGCTGCGGGAGATGTTGTGGCATCAGGAGATGTTGTTGCTGCGGGGGTAGCACCAGTATCTGCTGGTTCGCCACCTGTTGTTGCTGCTGGAGAACTGGTAGTACCTGCTGGTTCACCACCACCCTCACAAGCTCCAAGCATGGTAGCCATACTTAACATTAGAGCCAAACCAAAAATTCTTGTCTTCATAACTCCTCTTTCACCAATTATGGCAATAAAATCTTTCACCTGTTGAATAAGATACCTTATTTATTGATTTTTTTTAAGGGCTTTCTGATTACATATTTCAACGCATTCTTTCTTGTAACATTCTTGTAGATTATATGTAATACAAATAGGGCGTAATTAACGGTTAGAATGGTCTCGATTCTTGCCCTAAAAAGAGTGAGATTGAAAACTTAGACGTTTCCTTTTTTTGTAACTTTGGGCAAAATCTAATTAAGTCAAAAATAAAGTATTTATTATCAAAAAAATCATGGTTTTTGAACGTAAATCAGCAGTTTCCGCAAAAAATACCTGGTTATGGGGCAATTCTCCTGCTTCATTGAATAAGCGACGTTCTCGAAATTTGAATCAAAAAAACCAGAGTTCCTCCCGATTACAGAGTGAAGCGATCGCCGTTAAATCGTCTAGTCCCCGGAATGCTTGGCTGAATTTCTTAGGTTCTCGCAGAAATAAAACAGCTATTCGCACCGCAAATTTAGACACGGGTAAACAACAACCTACTGATATTAATAGACCATCAAATAGTGCTGTTCATAGGATGAGCAACACTCCAACCTTGCCTGAATGGTTACTGCGTATGTATATGGTCAATCGCTATTCGTCAGTTCTAGCATTTTTATTAGTGGTAGCAACATTAATAGTTTATGGTTGGACTGTATATTCACAAGAGCTTTGGAGTGATTCTTACCGTAAGCTACAAAGCTTACAACGTCATGAGCGACAGTTAAATACTGCTAATGCGACACTAACTAGCAAAATGGCACAGGAAGCGGAACAGCCCGGTACGGAACTGGTATCACCAACTTCTAAGGGGACAATTTTCTTACCACCAACATCCAATAGTTATCCCCAGTCATCATTCTCAACTTCTCAACCAGAACCGCAACCAGAACCCCCTTCTCCATTAGGATATTAAAAGAATGGGTAATTGGTAATGGGTAATTGGTGATTGGTAAATAATTTTCTTCCTCCTGACAACTGACCACTGACAACTGACCACTGACTCATGCTAAAGTTATCACTGAAAACACAATTTAGAAATCTACGTAATTTAGAATTCAGACGCAAACGAAAGTTTTCTAGACAGACTGAATCAAAAAATATTGAGCCAAAAACACCGGAAATTCCACCTAACATTAAATTACGACTGTTTGCTGTCTGGGGTGTGTTAATGGTTGCTATGGTAGGTTTGGCATTTAACTTATATCAATTACAAATTGTTCAGGGAAAAAAGCTGACTAAGAGGGCGCGAAATCAGCAAATGGTGAATGTACGCCCTTATATGCCTCGTCGTCCGGTAGTGGATCGGGGTAATAACATATTGGCTATTGATCGTCCTGTTTATACTGTATATAGTCATCCTAAGTTATTCGATCTATCCCAGGAAGAAATCGCGGAGAAAATCGCGCCAATTATCGGTAAAGAAAAGGCTGATCTGGTCAAAACATTCCAAAGTAAACGGAGTGGAATTTTACTAGCTTCTGGGGTCTCTGAAGATATTACTGATAAGTTAATCTCACTGCGTTTGAATGGGTTTGAGTTTATTCAAAAATACTCCCGATTTTATCCCCAAGATGATTTGGTAGCGGATGTGGTGGGTTATGTTAATCTTGACCGTCGTGGTCAAGCTGGTGTGGAATATAGTCAGGAGAAGTTGCTAGAACGTTCTGGACAAACAGTGCGGATGAGTAAGTCGGGAAATGGGTCGTTGATGCCGAATTATATGACCGAGGGATTTCTGAATTCTGATGATTTAAAAATGCAATTGACTATTGATAGTCGTGTACAACGGGTAGCCCGTGCAGCCTTAAAAGAACAGATGACTAAATTTAGTGCCAAACGGGGCGCAGTGATTGTCATGGATGCAGTAGATGGTTCTTTATTGGCTTTGGTTTCTCAGCCTACCTATAATCCGAATAAATATGCTAAGTCTGATATTTCTTTGTTCAAAAATTGGACTGTGGCTGATCTTTATGAACCGGGATCAACTTTTAAGCCAGTGAATGTGGCGATCGCTCTAGAAAATGGTGCAATCAAACCAGATGACACCTTTGAAGATCCTGGTTCTATTAAAATCGGTACACATACTATCAAAAATGCCGAAAGAACTGGTTATCGCCGATTAACTATTTCTGAGATTTTACAAACTTCTAGTAATATTGGTATGGTCAGAATGATTCAACGAATAAAACCATCCATATACTACAACTGGCTAGAACGTTTAGGGTTAGGACAAAAAGTTGAGACAGATTTACCCTTTGAAGTTAGTGGTCAATTAAAAAGTCAAGAACAATTTATTTCTTCAGCCATTGAACCAGCTACCACATCTTTTGGACAAGGGTTTTCTCTGACTCCATTACAACTGGTACAACTTAGTGGTGCATTAGCTAATGGGGGTAAATTAGTCACACCTCATGTAGTCCGAGGACTAATTGATACTAAGGGCGGAATGCACTATTCACGTACTCTTCCAGAACCAAGACAAATTTTCTCAGCTACAACCACCCAAAAGGTTGTGGAAATGATGGAAACAGTAGTCAGTTCCGGTACTGGTAAAGCAGCCAGAATTTCAGGATATCGGATTGGTGGCAAAACAGGAACCGCGCAAAAAGCTAGTCCTAATGGTGGATATATTAAAGGTGCCAGAATTACCAGTTTTGTCGCTATTTTACCTGTAGAATCTCCCCGTTATGTGGTGTTTGCAGTTGTGGATGAACCAAAGGGAGAAAATGCCTATGGTTCTACTGTAGCTGCACCAATTGTGAAAACTGTAATGGAATCACTAATTCCTATTGAACAAATTCCACCTAGTCAGGAAAAGGTAGGTAATTAGTCATTGGTAATTGGTAATTGGTAATTGGTAATCTAAAATCCAAAGTTGCCATAAGTTTCTTTGAGAGTGGATTCAATTGAACTGGAATTTTTGAATAACTTAATTAACTCATGAGATTTTGTTTTTTTCTCAGATAAAATTACTTTCAGTGGGGTTAAAAATTCCAGATCAGGATCATCTTTAAGGGCAATTTCAGCAACTTGTAAAAGTTTCTGAGAGTTAGCAAAAATGTCTTCATTCTCAAAGCCTGATTTTGCCGAAATTTGGTGTAAATCAGCATCAGGTATAATTGCTCTACCAGGTAAAGTTTCATCTAAGATTAAACCTTTTAATAAAGCTAATAAACCTGCATAAATAGCGAAATTATCACAACTGTCACAAGCTTTAAATTCTATTCGTCCTACTTCTGAAGGAATGCGGGCAATTTTTGTTAATGAGGGAACACTTTTAATTAATTCTTCTGTTTTATCCAAAAAAACTAATGTTGCGGATCTTTTTCCCGTTCTGATAAATGTTCTCACTGATAAACCTGCCCATAAATCACCATTGTAAAAAGGAGAACTATAACTAAAAGGAATGATGTAAGGGCTGTAATAAGTTAACTTTTTACCAATATCAATTAACTTTTCCGTAGACAAATTTGCTAAAGAAATATTCAAATCTGGTCCATAGGAAACCATATAAATATGAGCAGTTTGTTCATCTGGATAAGCTTGTAATTGGCTAAGTTCAAAATCATTTAATGGAGGTTGTGGTTTAAATACGCAAGTATAGGGGTTAAAGCTGGCTAAAACTGGCGAAAAACCAAAACTTGCAGCAACATCACTCAGTAAAATAAAACTTGCGGTTAATTCATCAATTGCTCCTTGAATAGTAGAGTGGATAGTTGTTCTAATTTCGATGCCTTTAGCTACACAGTCAATTACCTCTTCAGAGTCGCTAAATCTTTCAAATCCTTCAATATACCAACGCTTTTTCTTAATCCCAGCATCACCAACTCTTAATTGTGGGTAGTCAGTAGGATAGATAGGTAATTTGTCAACAATTTGCTGAAAATCTGCAAATTTTGTATTATGGAAATCCGCAAACTTTCCTTGATGATTGAGAAACGCAACTTCATGTTCAATACCAAAGCAGAACATACTTTATACCTAATTTAATGATAAATATAATCAATTATATCTATATTTTATGTCGTTGTGAATCAATGCTGCTGAGTTCATGCTAAAAAGTAGTTATATCGTAGGTTGAGTTGACGCAAGGAAACCCAAAAAAATCTTCCTCATGTTGGGTTAAGAGTCGCTCAAATCAAGCTAAATTCACTTTATTTTTGCTAGTTAAATGTACAGAAGTTTAATTATTTTCAAGATAATTTAATATTGACTAATAAAAATTACAAGGCGTGAGTTTTTATGACAACTACTGCTCAAACTCCTTATAGTAGCGAACAAATTATTGCTTGGTTACGTGGATTACTGACCATTGCTTGGGCTGATGGTAACTTTGATACGCAAGAACAGGAATTAATTACTAATCTTACCAAAGATGAATTAGCCCCTTCCATTGACTGGGATTCTTTAGAGATAATTGAACCAGATGAATTAGCGGCTATATTAGGTAAAGGTACACCTGTAGCGGAAAATTTCTTGCGGACAGCGGTAATGGTAGCGATCGCTGATGGTATATACTCACCTAGTGAAGATGACCTGCTTCAGCAATTGTGTCAAAAATTAGAACTGCAAGAGAGTTTACTCACAGCCCTACGTCATACCTTAGAAGATACCGCACAAACAACTGATTTCCCCTCTACTGGACTTCAAGCCCCAAACCCAGACGCTTTAACTCCCTTGCGTCAATGGTTAGACGGTTTAGATATTCAAGACCCCAGAGTAGCGAAATTTTTGTGTAAGATGATTCCTTCCCAATGTCCATTTGAAAGAGATGTCACCTTATTTGGCCGGAAAATAGTTCATATTCCGCCCCTATGCAAAATTAACCCCCTTTATGAACAAATGGTAGGTTTACGCTTCCGCGCCCTTTCCTACCTAGCAGATGACTGTGGGGAAGATGTTACACCTTATATTTAAATTAGTTGTTAGTCATTGGTCATTGGTCATTGGTCATTGGTCATTAGTTGCTAGTTAGGTGAGATAATGGGGCGTGGAAGGTTTCAGGAATTAAGAGTATATCAACTGTCAGAAAAATTGGCTGATGATATTTGGAAAATCGTTAACCAATGGGAGTCATTACCGCAAAATACATTGGGTAAACAGATTATTCGTTCAGCAGATAGCATTGGTGCGAACATAGCGGAAGGTGTAGGCAGAGGGAGTTATCAAGACAATCGGCGATTTATTAGAATAGCACGAGGGTCATTATATGAGACTCAACATTGGCTAAGAAGAGCATATAGCCGTAACCTCTTAAAAGAGGAACAAGTAAACACACTAAAAGTTATCATCAATGACTTAGCACCCCAATTAAACGCCTATCTAAACTCAATTGGTAAACTTCCAAACGAAGAATAACCAATAACTAATGACCAATAACTAATGACTAATGACTAAATTATGCAATTTATAGACCAATCAGTAATTGAAGTAGAAGCAGGTAACGGAGGCGATGGTATTGTCGCTTTTCGGAGAGAAAAATATGTCCCAGCAGGTGGTCCATCTGGTGGAAATGGCGGCAGAGGTGGTTCAGTAATTTTTGTGGGTGATAGCAACCTGCAAACCTTGTTAGATTTTCGATACAAGCATTTATTTAAAGCCCAAAACGGAGAACGTGGCGGTCCAAATAATTGCACTGGCGCAGGTGGAAAAGATTTAATTGTTGAAGTTCCTTGTGGTACTTCTGTATATGATGCTGTAACGAGTGTTTTACTATGCGATATAGTTGAACCTGGACAAAGTTTTCAGGTTGCTAAAGGTGGTAAAGGTGGGCTAGGAAATCAACATTTTTTGAGTAACAGTAACCGCGTTCCTGAATATGCACTTCCTGGGTTGGAAGGGGAAAAGAAAGTATTGCGTTTAGAGTTGAAATTGTTAGCAGAAGTGGGAATTATTGGTTTACCAAATGCGGGAAAATCAACTTTAATTTCTTCTTTGTCTGCCGCACGTCCAAAAATCGCTGATTATCCGTTTACTACCTTAATTCCTAATTTGGGTGTAGTCAAAAAACCCACAGGTGATGGTACAGTTTTCGCTGATATTCCCGGCTTAATTGAAGGTGCTTCTCATGGTGCCGGTTTAGGTCATGATTTCTTGCGTCACATTGAACGGACAAGGGTTTTATTACACTTAATTGATGCGACAAGTGAAGATGTCATTGCTGATTTTCACACTATTCAAGAAGAACTTAAAGCCTATGGAAGAGGTTTAGCTAAACGTCCGCAAATTTTAGCATTAAATAAAATAGATGCTGTTGATAGAGAAACTGTTGATTTGGAGGCTTTAGCTACTCAATTAAATCATCTGGCTTTAGCACCGGTGTTCATAATTTCTGCCGTAACTCGCACTGGTTTAGATCCAATGATGCAGGAAATTTGGCGGATTTTAGATGAAATTAATGAGTTAGAAAACCAGGAAGTTGCAGTTGAATTGATAAGTTGATTTTTGTTACATGATTTAAAACCTAGATTTATAGGGGTTTAGTTCATGCTTTACCCCTACCTACCCGCTTACATCAAATAATTAAGTCGTGTTGAGTATAGTTGATAAAATTATCATTAAAAACTGCATGGATTTTGAGAACATACTTGAGCAAATTCTCACAATTAATCCAACTTTTCAGGGTTTTTTCTATTAATTGCCCATTCTACCTGTCGTAAAATCCCTCGTAACATTGCCACTTCCGTAGTTTGTAAATAAGCACGATTATATAAATGGCGAAATTTTTCCATCCGACTAGCTGCGGTGTGGGGATAAATATAACCAATAGAAAGCAATAAAGATTCTAATTGTTGATAGTATCCCTCCATCACATCTAATGGGGCAATTTCTGAATCGGGGATATTTTCATCCATTAATATGCTTGTAGCTTGTGATAATTCATAACAACAAATAGAAACCGCTGTAGCTAAATTCAAAGATGGATATTCGGAATTGGTAGGAATAAAAACTAATTTGTGGGCATAATTTAATTCTTCATTAGTTAATCCTCTATCTTCTCTACCAAAAATTAAAGCTACAGGCTTTTCTACTTCTGCTAATAACCAGGGTAAAGCGGTATGAGGGGTTTCTAGGGGGAGTTCTCCACTGTATTCCCGTCCCATAGTAGCAACGGCACGGACACAGCCCTGTAAGGCTTGTGGTAATGTGTCTACTATGATTGCAGATTCTAGAATATCTTTACCATGAACTGCCATTTTTAAGGCATCATCTGATGTGCGATCGCATTGAGGATTGACTAATATTAGTTTAGATAAGCCAAAATTTTTCATCACCCTGGCCACCGAACCGACATTTAATGGTCCTGCTGGTTCTACTAAGACGATAATTACGTTGTTGTAACTGGTTTTTATATCAATATTTTTTGTCATTGAAGAAGTGCTTAAACTACAGTTATCCGTGCATTATGGCTAGATTTAGGTTTTACTCTAATTTCTACATCAATTTCCAAAGCATTGAGAAATTTAAACATTCTTTCTAGAGCAAAACCTTTTGGTTGATCAATTTCTATGGCAAGGATAACTTCTCTCTTTCAGCTTGTCTTTCTTCATTATTCATTTGTAACAACTTGACGGTTGTACGTCCTTCAGCAGTTAAACCAACCAGAAGCAGTTCTGAAAAGGTAAAATGAAAAGCCCATGCTTGAATACGGGGGTTGAATAGAAAGCTAAAATCTCCCGTTTTTGGGTCGAATGAACCTAAATCACTACCTTTATAGCGGTTACAACGCCAACAGGTGAGAGCTAGATTATCAGCATTTGTCTCACCACCATGCTTTTCAGCTATAACGTGGTCAATTTCATGGGAAAAGAAGGCAATTCCTGCGGGTAATAAACAATATTCACATTTATAGTTTGCCCGTTCTTCTACTAAGCGGCGAAGTGCAGCCGGAATGTAGGATGTACTCACAGTTTACTAGTCAAATAAGATAAATTACCAGCTTTAATCATCACAATTAAGTGTTCAATACGTTCATACTCATTCAGTTCTTTTAACTCTCTGGGGTTAATATCACCTGCTTTATTATGTGCCAGTAAAGTACGTAATCTGTCTTGCATTTCCGGTGTGGGTTTAAATTCAGCAATTTGTTGAGGAGTAGGATTACTGGCAAGAAAATTAAGGATATATTGGTAAACTTGTGCTGGTATTGCTGGTTGTTGAAGACTCAAAGCAAGTAGTTCTAGTAGGCGTTCATTGCCTATTTGTGCTATTTGTTGTGATAATTCTTCTGATACTTCTAGAGTAATTTTTGGCATAATGTATATTTTCCAAAATGTGTTATTTTCTATCTTGTAATTGTGCTATGAATTTTGATTTGGAAATAGCTCGAATTAAACTACAGTTATCCGTGCATTATGGCTAGATTTAGGTTTTACTCTAATTTCTACATCAATTTCAAAAGCATTGAGAAATCTAAACATTCTTTCTAGAGAAAACCCTGTAAGTCTTCCTCTCATTAAAGCAGAAACTTTGGGTTGATCAATTCCTAATAATTCAGCCGCTTCAGCTTGGTTGATATGACGTGCGGTGATAGCATTACTAATTTTGCGTGCTAATTCTGCTTTTACTAGCATTTCGTCTGGGTTGGGTAAACCCAAATCAGCAAATATATTACCGCTACTGGTTGTTATTTCAATATTTTCTGTCATAATTATTTCCTTTTCTCTTACCGATAAACTTGGTTATAATGCTGTTTTGCTCTTTCAAGTCTTGCTTCAATTAAATCAATATCTTGCTTAGGTGTAGCAATCCCATGTTTTGATTTTTTCTGGAAAACATGAAGAACATAAACTGCTTTTGGTAGTTTCACCGTATAAATAGCCCGATATGTATCTCCATTAAAATCCTCTACAACCTCTAATACACTCGCTCCTTTAAATCCCTTCAAAGGTTTGGTGTCAGGATGTTTGTCACCAATTTGAGCTAAATACAGAGCATATCCTATTTCCCCTTGTACGTCTTCAGGAAAGTCTTTGAGGTCTTCTAGGGAACTTCCTACCCATTCCAGAGGTTTTATCTGTTCTGTTTCCAATTGCCTTACTTGCATCCTTTATATGCTAAATCTAGCATATTTTATCGGAATAGCTGAATAATTATAGATTTTTACCACTATTAGGAATTTTCAAAACAATTCTGGAATTAGTCTGGCTGTAATTGAATTTAACTTGTAGTCTAATTTTTTAGTATTTCATGATGTACTTTTTCTATTAAAACCACGTTGTGCTTAAAAAAAATTTTCTATTGACAAGCTTGAAGAAAAATGTAATATTCTATACTATAGATAAAATATAGATTCAAAATATTCTTCGCTTTTGGAGTAAAAATGAACACAAAAATAGCTGGAATTACGGTAGCGATTCTAGGAGGAATAGCAGCAATTATTACCTCTTTCAAACCTAGTGGTCTGTCAGTTTTCTATTTGTG
>NZ_VIKX01000231.1 GCF_009711935.1 Dolichospermum sp. UHCC 0259
GTAAAGGATTCACAGAATTAACACACTAGGCTTGGTCTATCATAAACAGCAAACTCGTCATAAAATACTAGCCTCTCTGTAGGCTTCAGTTCTGCCAGTTTTTTTTTATTGTAGTGACAAACTCTTTCTGAACTTTCGGATCGCTATTCTCGTAATCACGATGTGCTTTTTGATGCGATAGTCCCATCTCCTTGAGTATGTCATAGGTGCGACTGTCTTTTAGCTCTATACCCCATCTTTGCTGTACAACTTCGATTATTATCTTCCCTGTCCATATCTGTCGGTCTATTCCATAGTCGGTTGGTTTCTTCTCCAAGAGCATTCTTTTGATCTCTTCCTTTTGTTCACTACTCAATCTCTGTATTCTTTTAGACTTTATTGGTGTGACTAGTGCCTTTAGTCCCCCTTGACAATACTTATCAATCCAAGTGATTAAGGTCTGTCTTGCACAGCCGATTTTATCCATCACTTCTTGTCTACTTTTACCATCATGTAGATACTTGATTGCTTCTAACCGTCTTCTTATGTATTGTTGTTGATACTTATAAAATAATTTTTGCCACTCTTCTTCTTCAAAACTTCTTTTACTTAGTTGCTCTGATCTAGTCATGAAATTCTCGCCTACTTTACGTCTAATTCTACACTGGGAAGGGAGTAGCAACAATTTGTTTTGTATTGCCATCACGAATTACACCACCTATTCTTACATATTCACCAGTTTGTAAGCCCTGTAATATCCATTCGGGAATATCAAATGTAGTTTGAAATATTGTCATATTCTTGGATTTTTATTTTATGATGATTGAGTGATAACATCCACCAGTTAAAAAAAGTGGATTTTATAGATTGGAGTAGTTATTATTCTACAAAATATTAGAGGAGTAGATTGACTTTAAAAATAAAATCTAACCTACATCTTCAACAATTACCAAGGAATTTACATACAATCCTTAAGATTAAAACTTAACCAAGGAATTTGTTTAAAAAAATTCTGAAGTTCCTCCAATATCTTAATAATTTCCTCAATACGTTCTTTTGAATCCATTTCAGGAGAAGTTATTTCCCGCAAATGGTCAATATATTGTTGCCAGGATTTTTTAACAGCATCAGCACCTTGATTAAAACCTTTAGTTGTATCTTTCCAAAATTCATCAATTCCATTTGTAAATTTATCAATTACATTTTGTTCTTGGAACTTTCTAATAGTTTCTTTTGCTAAACGTTTTTGCCAAGATTCTCCTAACAAACTCCATCCAAAAGAAGCTAATGCAACAGCTATACCAATACCCAGGACTATCGGACCACCAATAGTTGCTATGAAACCTATGACAACAGCAGTACCTCCTCCTATACTAATGCCTAATGCTGATAGTAAACTAACTAACTTAGCTACTAAAATATAGCCTCCAAGATTTCCCAGACTAGCAGCCCAAACTGCTAAAGCTCCATAACTACCTAAACCCGATAAACCTCCTAAGAAAGCACCTTTAGTATCAAATGGGATTTCCATAGATATATCAAAATTTGGTAATTTTAATAATGCTTCTTGATATGAACCCAAGAACTCCTCAATTGCCGGTTTTAATAGCTCCGAATTTAATTTAATTTTTTCTCCTAAGTTGTATTGTATTTTCTCACTTAAATAACCAGAAATACCCTCTTTAGCCTCTTTTTTATCATCATACTGATTACGAATCATTTGTTCTACAGTATCAACAGTCAGTAGTTGATTAGTGTACTCACTAAAAAAAATGTGAGTATCTTTTTTTAATTGATTGATTAGTTTAATTACATTATTAAGTTTTTCTTGAGTTTCATTTTTACGATTTGCTTCATTTTCTTCTAATGATTCTAGCTGTTTACGTTGTAACTCTATGTTATTAAGGGTTTTGTGATAAGCCTCTATTCTTTTAGCACATTCATCTATATTAGCTTCCTTGATTGCATTGATTTCTCTTTCAACACGAGACATTACCGTTTGAGGTAAAAATTCCCCTACTAAATTAGTAAAGTCATTAAATAAACCTTGACATCTATCAAGTCTTTCTGCCCAAAATGTAAAGAATCTTGTTTGTAAATCTTGCTGAGAAATATCACGATTTATTAATTCTCTACGATTCTTTAAAACTCCCTCATTAAGTTGTTTATAGAGTCTTCTGGCAGCACCAGATGGAATTTCTTGAAGTTGCTCATTAGAAATACTAGGATCAGCATGGGTAGCAACAATAAATAAATTCCCCAATGTAGGAAAATTCTTACATTCATTTTCTGGAGCAGGAAGTAAGCTTAATAAATTACTAAGCCGTAACATATCCTGACCATTAATATGTCCTTTTGCTGGTGAAGCATATATCACTATATCTGCTATTTGTGCAGCACTATTAGCCTTTTCTACATCTTTGGAAACTTCATCAGGTTGATCTGAAAAACCAGGAAGGTCTATTAAATTACAAGCTTTTAGAAGAGGTGAATTAATGTAAACTACCGCAGCATGAGCAGCTATATCCTCATTTTCTCCATGTACACCATACTTTTGTAAAACGTCAAAACTTCCTGATTGAATACAATTTTTTTCAAAACGTTCTTCGTCATCTAAAAGCAAGAAATCGAGAATTAGTTTACCTTTTTCATCTTTGATCCAAAAATCATCATTGACAATTAATACATCGTCTTCACACCATTGAGGACGATCTTCAACATGACGCACAAATGTAATAACTCTTGTTGCTGGTTGATAACCAACAGGCAAATTTTTAGTACCTAACATAGTGTTTGCTAGATGTGATTTACCTGCATCAAAACCTCCAGTTAATACTAAATTCGGTTTTTTTCGGTAGCGTTTCAGTTGTTTTTTTAGGTCGTTAGGAGTATTTGGAGGTGTTGGTATATTCAGCTTATCTATAGGAGGAGTAGAATCAATATACTGATCAAGTAAATTTAGTCTACGATAAAGCTCAGTATATGGAGAACCAGGATCAATACCTTTTAGTGGTTGTATCGGTGGTGACATAGCTGTAGTAAGGTCAACTCCTAATATTTGAAGCCATTTTACTAAAAGCCCCATAGGTAAAGTATTAGGTGCTTTTTCATAAGCATCAACTTCTTCCGTAGAAATATTTAAGACATTAGCAATATCTACTTGCTTCATACCAGCTTTTTGACGATATCCTAGTAAGTCGATATTCATTTTTGTATCTTTTATCAAGTAAATAAATTGACATTATATACCCTATTAGAGTCATAATAATTATACAAGAGTATAAATACTGTAAAAGCAGATATTTTTTTAATGCAAACCATAATAATTATCCGAACTTAATATCTTTCCCCACTAGGAGATTTTTTAGGGCAAAGAGCGAAAAATACCGCCATGAACACGCCCAACTACTTACTGCAAAGCCTTTGGACACCACCTACCACAGCCATTCCAGAAAAATCACCATCCCCCAAGAACCAACAGATATCACCAAATTTCTAAGTGAAGAATTACTCTGGCAACAAACAATTCCCGACACAGATAAATATGTATTAAAATAGAAAGTAATATCTAATTTAAAACCTCAAGAATTATTGATAAAAACAATGAATATTGAGCAGACTGTCTTAGAAATTTCAGGAATAGAAATTACCAAATCTATCTTAATAGATTTCCAAAAACTCTCCTCTTGCTCTGGAGAACCAATAGCATCTGTCTATGCAGATAACCTACTGCGGACTATGCAGAATATGCGCGATAAATTACCTTTTTATCCCTATACAGAAGTGGTAATGGCATTACATGATGCACTGGCATATTCTAACCATTGGATTGACTATAATGCCAGTCAATACCAGGGAGTTTGTGAATTGCTTACATCCCTAATCAATCAAGAAACAATCAACAATTCATCAGTCGAAACAGCAATTTTAACTCTAGAAAACTTAGGCTTTGATACCCTACCATTCGGAGTCAAACTTGACGAAAGCCTGGATCTAGATAAAGACAACGAATAACACCAAATGGATGATAAATCTATTAGTTTAACTATTTATATTCAACCATTAATCAACCCCGTTACAAACATCCTTTAGAGAGTAAAATATTTGCCAGATGATAATTTTCTAGTAAATTACTATGGCATTTATCAAAAATAACTTTGTAAATTCGGAGTTTACTTCTATCAACTTAATATCTTCCCCCAATGGGGGATTTATAAGGGCAAAGTTCAAAAAACACCACCATGAACACGCCCAATTACAGCTTATTACTGCAAAGCCTTTGGACACCACCTACCACACCCATTCCCGAAAATTCCTCCTCAAATAATCATCCCCCAGAACCAACAGAAATCACCGAATTTCTAGGTGAAGAATTACTCTATCAACAAACAATTCCCGCCACCGAACCTCACCTCAAAACCATCCCCAAAGACCTACCAAAACAATTAATTAAAGCCCTACAATCACTAGGAATCACACAACTATACTCCCATCAAATCAAAGCCTTACAAGCAATTAGAACAGGTAAAAGTTTCATCCTCACCTCCCCTACAGCCAGTGGTAAAACCCTCAGCACATACCCCGGCATTATCGAAGGCTGCATCAATCAAGAACACCGAGCCTTAGCATTTTATGGACTACGAGCTTTAGCACTTGACCAATTCCATAAAATCTCACAACTCCTTTCTACCATACCCCCAAAATATCGCCCAGTCCTAGCAATGATCACAGGAGATGTCAAATCAGATGAACGAGAACAAATCCTTGCCAGTGAACCCCATATATTAGGTGTCACTCCCGAATTAATTCATTTCCAACTCAAACAAGTTTGGAAATCACCAAATTGGGCAAACTTTTATCAACGATTACGCTACATTTTAATTGATGAAGCACACACCCTTTCCGGTAGCTATGGTGCAAATATGGCTTGGTTAATTCGCCGCATCAAACTAGCAGTAGATCATTACGGTGGTGACTCCCAAAAACTGCAATTTATCTTCCTCAGTGCTACTTGTGGAAATCCTAAACAATTAGCTTTGAAAATCTCCGGTTTAAAACCCACTAAACTCAATCCTAAACCCTTAATTTGGCTTCGTAAAAGTGGCGCAGCTTCACCACCCAGACAAGTAATTGTCACGCAACCAAGTTACAATTTAACTGCTGACACAGCCCGGATAATTCAATTTTTACTCAATCAAAATAAATCAGGAATCACTTTTTGTAACTCCCGGCGCAGTGTGCGAGAAGTCACAGAACTGTTAAAATCAAACCAAGTCACCGCATTTTATAGTGGCATTACTGTCGAGCGTCGAGCCGAAGTAGTTAATCAACTTCAGTCTGGTATAATCAAGTGGATAATTGCCACAGAAGCCTTAGAAGCAGGAATAGATTTACCAGAATTAGAATGCTGTGTATTGCGTGGCTGGCCTGGTTCTAAAATGGCATATCAGCAACGCAGTGGTCGAGCCGGACGTTCTCAACCAGGAATAACAGTGCTGCTTCCCAATGCTTTCAATCCCATAGACTGTTATGTGGCAGAACATCCAGAAATGCTAGTATCTGGAGAATCTGAAGAAGTGTTTTTTAATGATGAATATCCCATCTTTGCAGCCAAACATTTGATGTGTGCAGCCGCAGAAACAGGCATTCCCACTAACAAAATTAAACACTATTTTGGTACAGCCGCTTTTGATGTTGCCAAGTTGTTGTTAGCCCAAGGACATTTACACAAAGGTCGGAATGGGTTATGGGCTAAAGGTTATCCTCATAAAGATGTTAATTTTCGGGGTGGTTTATCGCAAACAACTATCAAATTAGTAGATGCAATTTCTGGGGAAGAATTAGAGGAAATATCTGAAGATATCGCTCATAGAGAAGTACATCCCCAAGCCATTTATAAACGACAAAATGCGAAGGGGGAAATGCTAACTTATCAATGTATTTCCTTAGACCTTAACAGTAAACGAGCGATTTTAAAACAAACAACAGATAAGGCAATTTTTACAGTTGCAACTACGGTATCACAAACCAGTAGTTTAACTGTGCTGACTGACCCAGTAAATTTACCATTACTGTTTTCTTCAGATAGTTTAGAAGAAAAGAAACAGGGGGAAGAGGAACAGAAAATAAAGGGGAAAATTTCGCACAAGACTGACATCGTAGTCATAGGAAAATCTGTGAAGGAGGAACAGAGAATAAAGGGGAAAGTTTCGCACCCTGCACCTTTATCTGAAGTTGAAGAATGTCAGGAATATTTAACCCTAGAACTGAGTTTTGGTGAAGTTAAACACATTACCAGCGGTTACAGTTTAATGACGCAAATTTACGAGCAGACTTGTTTGAATAAACGCTGTCTCAACTATAAAGAACCATTACCTCAACAACCGCGTTGTCCCCTATGTCGCAAACTCACCCGCAAAGCTGTCATTGTCAAAACCCTATCAGAAGCCAAGTTTGAGCAGCCTTTTCGCACCCAATTTTCCGCCCCTATGGTGAAAGTAACAATTAACTCAGGTGCGCGGGAATACATCCAACAGTTTGCTAAAGAAACTAGAACCAGTTTAACCCGCAGTCAAGAACCGATACCTTCTGGTTATCAACAGTTGTGGGAATATTCCAGTCCCTTCATTGCTATCCACAGCTTTGGACATCAAATTATGAGAGCATTACAGCTTGTAGCTAGAGTTGACCCCAAACAGGTGAATTTTACTGTGGTGAAGGAGTTAGAGGAAAATAACAATTACATAGGTTACTTCTATGATACCAGTGACGGCGGCAATGGTGCGGCTGAAGCTGTGTTTAAACATCTGCCAAAACTTGCTAATGTTGGTAGAGCGATCGCACGAGATTGTAATTGTCATACTGGCTGTGCTAAATGTTTAATTCAACATGGCTGTCCTGATGGGAATACTGCTTTATTGAAGCAGATGGGGTTAGTGTTGTTGGATGCAGTTGCTAGACCTGAAACATAGCATTTTATAGTTGTTGAATTTGCGGAAATACCTACCCTTAACAACGTACTCATAGGGTAGGATTTAATATGTATAATGCCTGTACCTGGATAGGCTCACCAGATAATTTTCCAGCGTTACCAGAGGTTTTTATGATAGATACGGCGGTCATATTTGATATGGACGGTTTGCTGATCAACAGCGAGCCTTTTTGGCATAAAGCGGAAGTAGAGGTATTCAATGACTTGGGAGTGCCACTACAAGAGAGTATGTGCAATCAGACAATGGGTTTACGTTGTGATGAGGTTGTCAGCTATTGGTATGCAAGATTTCCTTGGACAGATACGAGTCAGTCCAAGGTAGCTGAACGGATTATCAATCGTGTCAGCGAACTTGTAGCAACCCTCGGACAGCCCATGCCTGGTGCAACTGAAATTATACAATTATGTCAGCAAATGCACTTACCCTTGGGATTGGCTACGTCATCGCCTATCTGTCTCATTGAGGTAGTTCTAAAAAAGCTAAATTTGCAAGACACATTCGATGTTGTCAGTTCTGCTCAGACAGAGGAATTTGGCAAACCCCATCCGGCAGTGTATCTGACAACTGCCCACCGTCTTGGAGTGCATCCCCAAAAGTGTGTGGCGTTTGAAGACTCTATTTGCGGCATCATCAGTGCTAAAGCAGCTTCCATGCAATGTATTGCCGTCCCAGCATTAGAAGAAAGAGAAGATCCCCGATTTGCGATCGCAGATGTCAAACTGGATTCACTTGAACAAATCAATGAGTCGTGGCTGAAGGAGTTTTTCACCTCATCTCACTACAAAAAATGGCAGCAATATTGAACATTGTGCTATTTTTTATCAGGCAGATTTCTCGGTGGAATCAACCGTCCTTGATAAAAGCGTCGTTCTAACCTACCTAAACCAAACCAAATCCCAGCACCACTGATTACAAGCAGGGTGAGAAAACTAATAGTGAAAATATCCGTTTGACTATAAATAAATATCAGCAAGGGAAGCAACGCCCAAACCAACACTGTCACCACAGCAACTCCCACCCGTAACCGTTGCAGATTAGCCAGCGCAGTCCGGCAACTAGCACATTTTTCTGTGTGAGAATGGTATCTATCTAATAAATCTTCCTTCGGTAATGACGGTGATAGAGTTTTACCAGGAAACGGATCAAGACTATATTGATTCACCCATGAACGCAACTGAAAGACAAACAAATCTGCCTTCGTTGGCAAATAAAACGCCTTAGTAAAATTACCACTACCACCACTTTTTTCTAGATACCGTTCTTGATGATGCAAGAAAATTTGGTCATCTTCTAAAATGCTATTTTGGCCAATATGTGAATACCAGCGTGGAGTCAACTTCAAAAACAGTCCTGGTATTTTGGAAGAGAACTTGAACGGAAAAATCGCAAATAACCGACATTCTCCCTTGCGAATAGGAGTGGCATAAACCACCGTTAAAGTCCTACCAAACTGCTTAGAGGTCAAGTCATGCCACATTAAACCAGGAGCAATAAAAGTAGTATATTGTTTTCCTAAAGTACCTTTGCGCGGTCCTGCTTCCCAAACTCCTTTAAATCCCCATTTTCCCGATTCTACAACTTCCAATTCCACAGGCGATACATTCGCTCGGTTGCCGACAGTACGGTGATGGGTGTAAGGAATGTGACTAGAATCAAGGACGTTTTCCATCAACGTCAAAGCATCATAGGGAATATCTCGAAAAGTATTCAGACAAATCCAGCCGTCCGGGTCTTCGTCTAAAATGTCAACAATGGGAACTTTGGTTTTAGCTGCATTTTCCGCAGAACCAGGATAAACAAACAACATTCCTTGGCGAACTGTGGTCGGGAATGAAGATACACAAGCACGTTGAGAAACTTCTGCTTTTCCACCTTCAACTTGTTGGGGGATAATTGAACACTTTCCCGTTCCTGAAAAAGCCCAACCATGATAAGGACATTCTAACAATCCATCCTCATTAATTCTTCCTTCCGATAGTGGTGCTAACCGATGAGGGCATTGGTCTAAAAATGCTCGCCACATCTGGTGATTATTGTCCCACCACAAAACAATATCCCGTTCTAGCAAAGTGAAACGAGTCGGCAGGGTTTTATCTAAATCTTTCACATAATAGACAGGATACCAAGCCTCTTGCCAATCAAAGCGTTCTGGGTCAAGTCCACCTGCGCTTAGTGATTCTGTTGTTATGATTGGAGATGTGACTACTTGAGGAGATGTCTCTGACTGGATCATGCTATTGGACATGGTAGGATCAACAATAATTTTAACTTTCTAGTCCCTTCCCAAATTAACAATTTTTTAATCACCCTCGCAGATAGATTTCAAAAACCAGCCGATTGTTTAAAAATTACAGAAATACCCGGTAAGTGTAAAACTCAGTCCTTCGACAAGCTCAGAAACCATCACTTGAGTGCTGAGATATGAGCTACACTATGGCTTACGCCACGCTTCGCTATCGCCAAGTCTGACATCAGTTGAAACCAAAATATTTTAACACTATGGTAGTAGATACGGAAAAAAGTACAGCAGCTAAAACAGCTTTACGTCAGGCATTAGCTGCTTGTGGTGGTAATACTAAGGACAAAACTGTAATTGCGGCGATTGAAAATCTCCAATCTCTCAATCCGACGATAGCACCAACCCACAGTGGTAGTTTCATGGATAGTGAATGGTTGTTAATAAGTGCGCCAAATTTTCCTCAAGGTGAGCAACTTACAGATGGCAGATATGCCTATACTTTGAGTCGTTTGGCTTTTAATATGTTTCAACCGACAAAACTAAAAGTGGTGATTGACCGCGTTTTTCAACCTGTATTTTTGTTAGGAAATGGAGAGCAGCGAACTCATGACATTGTTGTGGAATTTACGACTATTGATGAATCTGTTCCTCAACTATCTGGGATTATTCGTAACCAAGGAATTTGTCAGCCGGTAAGTGATACGGTGCTGCAAGTGCAATTTACGGGAGGAATTTTAAAACCGCAATCGGCAACTAAAATGGACGAGTGGAAGGCTGTTTTTGGTGAGCAAGGTAAGTCTAGAAAAACAAGTTGGCAAGATAGTTTGATGTCTGGTTTTTTGAAGTTGATGTTTGGTCTAGTTCCTCCACAAACTATGAATCCAGAAACTGGAGAAGTTTTTTTTGTTATGAATCGTTCTCCCAAAGGACGTTTAGAAATCCTTTATTTAGATGAAGAACTGCGGATTACTCGTGGAGAAAAAGGAACTGTTTTAGTGTGTGAACGATTATAGTGTTTACCAGACTAGTACCGCAGTGAAGTCAAAAGTTATAGCTGTGTCCCCGCAAAAGCGGGGATTGCCCTCGTGAAACTTGTCTTCGTAAAAACGGGTAACAGGGCTTAAAAATAATAGATCATAATTAATCAAAATAATTAATTTGCAGCTAACCGCTGCCTGGGAGAGATGCAATTTTCTCCCAACTATGTCAATAATTAATCTGGCTGACATTCAACAAATTAAGAAAACTCAGCAACAACTTTTATTTTCCCAACAAAAACATTATCCAAATCACTCTGCTGTTGATTCTATTATTGCAGAGAACTTCCATTTGCTGATGAAACAATTATTTTTACAACTTCCTGTAGAACCTTTATTAAATGCCCATCCTCAAATTGCTCAATGGGTTGCTCAAGTACAGGAACTTGCACCAGAAATCTTTCAATCTCGCAAGAAATTATTAGTTGATAATGCCGTCATTGCACCTTTGACAGTAAATAACGATAATTACTTTATTCAAGTCACCACAAATATAGCATTTAAACAAGGTATTCCCAGACTTTATGAATGGGCTGTGCGTCATCCTCAGTTAAGCTGGCAAGACCGAGTAAAGTTGTGGACTACGACTATTCAATACTCAGTTATTCCTAACCAAATGCAGCTTGTGATTATAGCATTAGACCCTGTGAAACCACCCCAAAGATTAAATATACGCTGGAACAAGAAGTATCATCGGCAGACTGAAAGATGGTTAATTAAACTCCTGAATCAACCTCAAGAAAATGATGCCCAATCAAATCAAATAAATCAGGAAATACCGTCATCAATGATAAATTTAGCTGATATTTCTGAAGTTAGCATTTAACCCTCTTTTGTCACTTTTCCAAAATGAAAAGATGTAACCCTTATCAAAAAAGAGTTTTAATCTCGATTTCAACGTCATCTACTTCAACCTCTGCACAACCTTATTCATAAAATTTCTTGGGCTTCACATCGACCAAAAACTGTTTTTTTAATATCTTCAATCTCACAATCTCCAACTTGCCAGTAATTGTCCGGTCATTTTTGATATAGATTATCCTAGATACTTAAAAACGATTCCAGTTAGACTTATGGATAACACGCTGCAATTATTAACCCCTATACAACTCGGTACTTACACCTTACCGAATCGTCTGGTAATGGCTCCTTTAACCCGCTGTCGTGCTGCGGCTGGCAACGTTCCCTACGAACTCCATGCCACCTACTATGCACAACGAGCAACCGCTGGACTGATTATTTCCGAAGCAACCCAAGTCTGTCCCCAAGGACAAGGTTATCCCGCTACCCCCGGCATCCATTCCGCTGAACAGATTGCTGGCTGGAAAAAAGTTACCCAAGCGGTTCACGACAAAGGTGGTCGCATTTTTCTGCAACTCTGGCACGTTGGGCGCATTTCCCATCCTGATTTTCAGCCAAATAGTGAATTACCCGTTGCCCCTAGCGCGATCGCCCCAACAGGAGAAGTCGGAACCTACGAAGGCATGAAACCCTACGTCGCGCCCCGCGCCCTTGAACTCGCAGAAATCCCCAGCGTGATTGACCAATATCGTCAAGGTGCGAAAAATGCCCTTGAAGCAGGCTTTGACGGCGTTGAAGTACATGGCGCAAATGGTTATCTGATTGATCAATTTTTGCAAGACTGCACCAACCACCGCACCGATGCCTATGGCGGCTCAGTAGAAAATAGATCACGCTTTTTGATGGAAGTTATGGAAGCCGTAACCGAAGTCTGGGGTGGCGATCGCGTTGGTTTGCGATTATCTCCTTCCGGCAGTTTTAACGACATGGGCGACTCAGACCCCAACACTCTCTTCAGCTATGTCGTGCAGGAACTCAACAAATTTAACTTGGCCTACCTGCACCTCCTCGAACCCCGTCTCAATGCGAGCCAAGATACCCTAGAACATCTCAGTAGCGACCTCACCGCTGGTTTTTTCCGTCCCCTGTTTAAGAGCAAAATTATTGCCGCTGGCGGATTAAACCGTGAAATTGGCGAACAAATCATCTTCAAGGGCGAAGCTGATCTAATTGCCTATGGTCGCATCTATATTTCCAATCCTGACCTGGTGAAACGTTTTGCCCTGAATGCGTCGTTAAATCCCTATGATCGCAGCACCTTTTATGGCGGCACAGAACAGGGCTACACTGACTATCCCTTTTTAGCAGAAGCGTAAAGTTATGACCTCGAAGTGCCGATTGTCAGAGTTGCTCTAGCTTGGTGATTGGCACTCCCAAAAGCTGCCTAGAAATATTTTTTGTGATTCGTGGCGATTGCCTCTGGCACTGCGCTCCGCGCAATCGCCCCCTGCGGTTGGTCCGCGTTGGTAATTAAATAAATAATAAGGGTGCGGCTCTTTTAGGAAGAGGAAATACTACATTCGTATTACACGGCTCTAACCTAACTATATCTACATTTTTATTTTCTAACCTAAAAAACTGGAATTAAGCGATCGCAGAAAAATTAAATAAAAATCCCTTTTCAGTATGTAACACAATACTACAAAAAAGATATGATCTCGATTTTGAAATTTCAGCGAACCCCTTTTCAGAATGCTTAAAAATTATAATCCTTATCCTGCATGATCTCTAGGCTTTATGCCACAATTAAAATAGTCTTCTCAAAAGAGCCGCACCCAAATAATAAATAATAAACAATGTTGAAAGCGAAGGTGTCGCACCTGGGCAATAGTTTCAAAATCACGACAATTCTCAAAGCAAACCGTTAGGTTGAGGAGCCGTGGGGATTTTCCTCAAGGCAATGTGGGATACCACCTTTACCAACTCAGTTGGTGATGTTGTACTGGATGTTCACGATGTCGGGGAATGTCTCGGTTAAAAGTATCAGTGTCAACCTTGCAATCCTGGGGTTTGATAAACTCGTGCTGGAAAATTCTCCAAAACATCAGGTTCTTGATGATTACCAGACCCCTGTTCCTCCTGTTCCTGGACTGTGGCCACATCTTCCTCTGGTAATGGCAACATCCTTCCTGCTTCCTCAATGCGGTCATACAATGCCTGTGTGAGCATTTTAATATCAGGAATTGTTACCTGACTTTCTAAAGCCAGTCTAACTTGTGTGTCCCACAGACCCTCACTTTCCTTAGCTCGTTTTTCATCGGTTTTCGACACAGGAATAATTAAAGGATAGGGAATTGATGCTTGTCCCCCGGAACTGTAACCGGGACTGGTAATTACACATTTACCTTGGGGAAACTTGAGAATTTCATCTGCACTGATAACAGGCATCTTTTGTAAATTCTCACTCCAGCTAATGGAACGGCTCATTTGTCCACCAAGAGTTCGCCCAGTAGTCCGATTTTTAATCAGCACTTCCTTTTCACCGTAACGCTTTGAGTAATCTTCCGCCGTTTTGTAGTTACCAGGATTAAATAAAACATGGGTACTACAAGCTGATGCGATCGCACTTCCCATTTTATCGCCATAAATATCGTAAAGCTGCTCTAAACTTTGGATACCTAAAATAAAACAAGCACCATTAGAACGATATTCATTAATCCACTGAGGTAGTCTATCCAGCTTAATTGATGGTAATTCATCCAAAGAAATAATTAACGGGTCTTTACGGGGACGGCTCAAATTACCGACAATCATTAAGTGCATTGCTGCTGCCAGTAAAGGACCAACCACACTACGACGTTCATCATCCAGCTTGAACACCACCATTTCTCTACCTGATAGCTGAGTGGGAATATCCGATTGACCGATAAATGCCCGTAACAAATCAGCTTGAATAAAAGATGAGAAAGTCCCAGCGGCTGTCGTCAAAATCCCGGAAATAGTCTTTTCTGCATCCTTAGCACTCAAAAATTGAATAAATGAAGTGGCAACCCATTCATCTAAGCGTTTGGACTGGACCGCATGATCAAGACGTTGTACCAATTTCGGCAACCTCAACACTGCATACAGCATCGCCATATCTGGGTAAGCTGAACCCTTGACTAATTGTAATAGTGCTTTTGCTAATAAGTCCCCAGCTTTAGCAAAGAATTCGTCACTTTTACCCCCACTAGCAGCATTGCGGTTAATCACTTGACCAATTTCCCCAGCCATGACCCCATCCCGTGCATCACGCATAAAATCAAGGGGATTGATAACACCGCTAAAAGCTTCACCGGGGGCAAATACTCGCACTTTATAGCCATAACGTGCTGCTAGAGGGGCATGGAGTCGCATTTGGTCGCCTTTTTTGTCATAAAGTAAAATTGGAAACCCTTGCTGCATCGCACTTTCTAGCATCCGGTCTATAGTTGAATAAGTTTTCCCAGAACCCGGCGCACCTATTACCAGTGTTCCCCGTTCGGCATGAGGAAACCAAACTGTAGGTGCAGCACCCAGCATGGTTTGCAGGTTAGCCATTAACCCCCGCCACTTCCCTTTTGTCCAGTAACGGGGTGTACCAGACCACAAGGTAACTTTATTGTGTTTGTGTTCTTGGATTTGCTTAAATGCGAGGTTAGTGGCTGCTAGTTTTTCGCTGACACCGCAGACTTTACCAGTGGTGATTTTTCCTTTACCCGTACCACTGATTTGCAGTAGTATTAAAACTACCAACAGTCCAGCCATCATTGTCCAGCCTTGGGGGTTGTTGTACTGTTGAAAGAATTTACCGAAGTCAATATTGGCTAGTGTTGGTTGGTAAGATGGTAGGTTAATTAGCGCTGTTTGAGTGGTGAGATGGTGGTTTGGTAAGTTTTGCTGGTAGAGGGTCATGGCAGTTGTGTATGGGTTTACCAGCAATTTTAGTTACCAAGTCCAAGTTAGGAAATTGACCTTTTGGATATTTTATTTTCCCCCAAGAATCCCAGATTCCAGTGAGAAGTTATCAATGTTACCCCACAGTAGTTAATAAAAAGTGGGGTTTTTACTTAATCTAAGACTCTGGTTTATTTTGTAACCATTGTTCTAAATCGGTGATAGAGGAGAAATCTAAGAGTGCTTCACCGAGTAATTCTAATTGCTCAATTGATAATGTCCGAATTGTCTCAATGAATGATGATTCAATTCCACCAATTCGCCGATTTAATAGTCGGATAATTAGTTGTTGTTCACCGCGTTCCATTGCTAATTCTTCTGTTGGACTAATGAAAGGCATTTTCTTTTCCTCCTCTAAATGTTTGATTTTAGTTACTAATCCTCGTTGCAATTCTTTGGGTAATGTCATCATTTTATCAATGATCTTAAAAAGTTTAACAATTTGTTCTTTTGTTAAGCCTCGTTCATAAAGTCCTCTAATTAATACCCATTTCCATTGCTCACGTTCTGATAAATTCCCCGTGGTGGCTTTAGTTTTTAAATGCGCCATTACTATGATAGCAAAGGGATTAGGATTAGATTCTAATTCAGTCCACCGTGATTCATAGTCTAGGAGTTTAGCAATGGGGAACTTCAAACTTAATTCGCAATCTAACATAGCTTGATGATAACTGTTAGGTCGCCAAGTGGAACTTGTGTCTCCTAAAATCGCCAGACCCACCACAAATTTATGATACAGGTCAAAAGCTCGGTAATTATAAGTGTACATCCTTTCTTGGAAGTCAACATCATATTGACTCTGAATCTCAATATGAATTAAAATCCATGCTTGTGTTTTATCCAATAACCAAACTTTGTACAGTTTATCTGCAATCCGTTTTTCAGTTGATGATGAAGCTGTAATTTGTTGCAGTTCTTTGTCTAGTGATTCCGGTGGTTTTGTCCAATCAATTGCTTCGTAAGCCACAGGAAAGAAAAAGGATAAGAAACTATCAAAATATTCGTTTAATGCTTCTTTCCAGGATTCGTCATAATTTGCAGTAATTTCATTTTTGGTCATAAAACGCTATACTAAAAATAGTTATTGCACCCTCAGTTTCTTTGCTTTGATTTGTTAATATCTACCTAATATTCTAGCATAAAATAATTAATTTGTACTAAATTTAGAGGCTAACGCCTCAGACTTTGGACAATCATATTTATGCAGTCCAATGGTTAAATCAAAAGTTACAAACAACTCTAAACACCCCCATCAATCCCCTCCCAAAACTGCTGCTGCTAAACCTAAAACTACCAAAACCAGAGCAACTGAAATTGATGATGATGACTTTGAAGGAGAAGAATTTGAAATAGACCCAGAACTCTTGAATGATAACTATAACCAAGTCCGTAAACCGCTTCTTCCCTATGGTATCGTCGTTAATGATAAACCTGCTGGACTATTAATTCCAGAAGACCAGTTAGAAAAAGCTGGTTGGCTGGAAATGCCTGAAGAAGATGATTTAACTACTGTCACTTTAACTGAAGATGTCACCGGACTATTAATTACTGAAGGTCGGTTGCTGGTTTTAGCTTTTGCACCAGAATATATCCGCTATAAATCAGATGTTGAAGATGTCGGTGGTTCGTTATTTGGACTTTATGATGATTATAAACAAAGTCTTGATAAAAGAACAATGGATGTCTGTTCAGAACACGCAATTATATTTCTGGATGACAAAAACAAACCATTACATACTACTCCTGTTGTTGTCCGCTTTAAAAATGTAGCTCTCTGGAGTTTTAAATCAGTCCGTGAAGAGTTTTACCGTTCATTAGAGAAAACCTTTGCTGATTATTTCCAAGTACCATTTAGTGGTAAAAGTGATAAATGGCGAAGTTTAGGTGTGCTGGAAGTTGAGTTTAGAGCAATTAAAGAAGGTGAAGGTAAGAATAAACACAACTGTTGCAAAACTGTAGCCTATACTAAACCCACAGTTGAAAACTTTCCCCAACTGTATTTAGGTAAACCCGCAGCTAAAGCTTTAATTTGGCAACAACATGATGCTATCGCTGGTTTCAATGAACCACAATCTCTACCTGCTTTACCAGGAGAATCGGTATCTGTAGAGGTGGAAGTTTTACCACCAAATAAAAATAAGAACAAGAGTAAAACTCAAGCTGTCCGTAAATCCAAACCAACAACTAAACCACCTCGGAAAATTCAAGTAATTGAAGATGACGATGATGAAAACGACGATTTAGAAACCGATTTGGACAATGATGATTTTGAATTTGACGATGATGATGAACAAGATGATGACGAATAGTTGAATGTTATCAAATTAGTAACCGCTCAATAAATGGGGGTGGACTACCTATTCGAGAACGAATTTACGCCATTTGATGCTTGTCATTGAAGGATTTACCCCGGATTATTGAGCGGTTACTCAAATTACTTGTGTTGAACATAAATTGAGAGCATCCACTTTTGGTAGATAGACCCCCGCGAAAGCGGGGTGTGCTTTTTTAGATGAACTATATAGTAGGGTTTTTGGAGGACAAATGTTTGATAGAATTGTACAGGATGGACTAGTTTAGGTATCGCTGTTTGGATTTAATAGAAGTCTTATATAATTAAATAAATAAATCCTATTAATACTGATGAAAGGAAAAAAGGTATAATTATGCAAATCACTATCGAAATTCCTGAAGATATTGGCAACCAACTACAACAGAACTGGCAAGACTTACCCCAAAAAATCTTAGAAACTTTAGCAATAGAAGCTTATCGAAGTGGTATCATGACTTCTGGACAAATTCAACAGTTACTACAATTTGATTCACTTTCAAAAACTCAAGTGTTTTTAAACCAATCTCAGGTTTCTCTAGATTATACCCAAGAAAATCTAGGACAAGCTAAACAAACAACGATGTTAACTGATAATGTTAAGGAACTCCAGCAACTATGTATTGAAGAAGATTATTCCTTAGAAAATCCCTCTCGTCAAGACCGTCCTAATTTGTTTTTTTAATACCTGTAATAACCTTTTATTTGACTAATGAAAACTGTTATTTGGGTGATTTATTCATAGTAACCAAAAGTTGACTATCGGCAAGTTGATAACGATTACCATTAAAACAAAAGTTTAATTGTCGTAATTGCTGTTTTTCTGTTTGCAATACCTTAACACAAGGTAAAGACTGATTCCGGTTTTCTCCTACTGCTAATAATTGCTTTCCTGGGGGTAATGTAGGATTTAAATAACTCAAAAATACCTGAGTAATTGGTTGATTTGGTTTGAACCAATAACCAGCATACAGACAACCTAAAGTACCACAAACATCTGGAGTATTAAAGTTGAAAATTGTCAGCTTCCCATCTTTTCCTGCCACATTTACAGCCAATGTATTGTCAACAGATGCTTGAGGATTCAAGTTTGTATTTTCTCCAATTACCTGTTCCACTATAGAACTAGAAACAAGATTAACAGCTTTGTGCCAAGTCACAGTCGCTGCATTCAAACTACATCCTCCTAAACCACAGAGAACAGAAAGCAGCAAAAAAATACTTAAACCAACACGAAACCAATGCACCCAATAACGTATTCTCAGGGGAGGTTGTGGTAATTGATATCCTGTTGTTTTTAGTGATTGAAATTGAGTAGAAGAGGCTGACAAAGAAGAAACTACCTTGTCTGCTGTTGCTTGCTCAAATTGCTTTTTTGAATGCAAGTAAGTATCGGAAAAATCCTTTGTCTCTGGGGCGGAAGATATAGAGGTTGTAGATAAATTAGTCATAAAAACCACGGGTATAAATGTGAAATTTGCAACTTTTAAAAACCTAAAGGAAAGACGAATCAAACGAATTTATTTGTTGTGATAAGTTATAACAATAGCCACAATTGTTATAAGTGGCTTTCACTCCTGACTCCTGCTGTATTTCGTACTTCTAATTACCAATGTTTTGAGCATTACTAATGTATCGAGAAGTTAAACTAGGAATACAGGTTAACGTTCCATTATCGCTGTTATTATTGCCATAAAAAGCTAAAGCAGTTTGTCCATAATCTTTCAGACTGAGACGACCAAAAACATCAGAACTACTTGCATCAACTTTACTATTATCACCACCAAAATGCTTTTGAGCTACTCGTTCAATCAGCCGTTCACCAGTGAATGATTGTCCTGTAATCGGGTCAATTTCCGTTTGAGTTACTTGAATTTTATTGGCGATATCAGCCATAAATGCCTTATCCTGGTCAGCAGGAGGAAAAAACTCAAATAATTCAGCTTCAGTAGCTTGATAACCTTGTTTAACTCGCTCAAGAAACTCTTCCCCTCCAGACTTGGCAGCAATTAACCGCACTGCATAGGGGTTGTAACTCATAAACTGATACCTTCCTAGTCCTCGACCACAATTTAAACCCCCATCAGCGCAGGTATGCACACCAACAGCTTTGTAATCTCCACTACCAGCACTTTCAATTTCAGCAATGGCGTTTCCTAATAATGGCAAATTAACACCGGAAAAAGATTGACTGACAATTGAGCGACCTTTACTGGTAAATCTGCAAGGATTAATTTGACTTGTTGTGCTATTTTGATTGAGATTACCTTTCACCTCTCTATTTGCACCCGTTGGTGTAGAAGTAGTATTAACACTTTGCTCATTTCTACCGTCCACATTGCCTACAAACATCAGCGCATTCACCTGATAGCTGAAAAAAGGAATTGGACCAATAAAATAAGGTGTACAACCCATTTTCCCAGCGCAAAAGCGAAAGTATAAAGCGGTATTTGCTGTATCAGTGGTTTCATCGGTTTCCATCACCACCACTTTAAAAGCTTTACCAAAGGGTAAACGTCCGGTTGGTTCTCGTCCATTGTTAACCGCTTTGAGGATACCCCAACCTCCCTCAACTTCCTGGTATTTACCGGATATCCATTGCTTACCTTCCAAGGATGAGCGATCGCTCTTACCTACATTTTCTAAATTATCTAGTTCTAAATAAGCACAATCTTTTTGAGTACAGGGGACAGAAAAACCTTGCACATCTGAGCCAGAAATTGTATTGTTACGGCGATTTTCTACTATTCCATAAACCGCATCAATTCGCATGACTAAATTACCAACTTCACTGATAGGATTGGGCATCAATCCTAAAGGCACTTGTCCCAGTCCTGGAATATTTTTGACAAAACTATTCATCCAATTTGTTAAATCTTGAATTGGTACTGCTTCTAAATTAGGAATTGAAGTCAGCGAAAACTTGGACAAGTCAACTTCTCCCAGCTTGATGTTCCCAACTTCGTATTGTGTCAATACCTGAGATAAAGTTAAATTTGCTGGTTGAATTCCTTGGGTTTTCAGTAAAGCAGCAATAGATTGAATATCTTTGACTGCTGTTTGAGCTAATTGAGGAACAACTTTAGCTAAATGACTCAATGTTTGTTGTTCAATTAAAGAAAATTCACTCAAAGCAATCTTGTTTAAATCAATAGATGTAATATCTCCAATAGCTTGCAAAGAGAACTTTTCTGTTTGCAAGGCTTCACTGATATCTCCCAACTTCAAATATTCATCAGGAGTCATTCCTACAGTCCAAGTCCGACTCAAATCATAACCTAAAGTTTGGCTATAGGGACTGCCATCAATTGCCCCAGATTGACTGATACCTGGTAGTTGACTAAGAGAAATTTGCTTCCAGTCTGGCAGCAAAAGTTTGTTAGCAGGTAATCGAGATTGAGCATTAGTAACTTCGACAATTCGAGTAGGCAGATTGCCATTATTAAATACGCTGTTTGCAGCCTGAACAGTGACACTGTAGATAATAAAACTGATGACAATTAGCAAAAATATCCATCTTTTTGAATTGTTCATAATTCAAGTTTTCCTGTGAGGATGGCAACTACCACGGCAACACGATAACTACACCCCAATCAATCAAGTATTTTCTTGAATCAAGACTGGATTTGTTTGACTTTGGGGTGTACGTATTAGAGAAAATATGATTTATAAATCGCATTCCTGAATTCTGACGATTTACAACTCTAATTCTGGGGATGTTGACTGCTGAGTTTTCTGAGACTTGTAACCTAAGCCAGAGTTATATCCTGGTAATTTCGGATTGGGATTAGCTGCTGATTCGGTATAGGGTGTATCACCCAAGTTAATTTCAAAAACATTTTCTTGATAACCATCTGCAAATCTATCTGTTTCCCAAGGGTTAATATTATCCTCATCACCATGCGACTGATAACCCTTGGCAGATTTAACCTGACGATTATTTTCATCCTCAGCGTTTTGATTTAATGCGGGTTCTTGATTCATTGGTATGACCTGAAAAACAATACCAATACCAGCATAAAAAATTGATTGATTAACGGCACTAACCGATTGGCTAATTATGTCTTAGCCTATTGGCTATTTTGGGTGATGCGTTCATATCGAGAAGACAAATGGCACAAATCAACTTGATTCCACCCGAAGTCATAGCAGAAATCAATAATCATAAAAATGCTAAACTGCCAGACAACACTTTGAAAATGCTGCAAATTCTCGCTAGTTTAAATACCCCTAAAGAATTGTTAGCAACTTTATTAGAAATAGCCGAATTTTCTGTACACCATATTCGCTATCTAGCAGGTCCATTAGTGATTTACGGCAATTCTTGGAGTGATACAATTCCTCAATGGCTGAAGTTTGCTTGTATTCAAGACAGATTAGAACTAATTTGCAATGAGTATGAACAAAATCAAGTTGGTGAATATGCCACAGCTACAGAAGTTCTTACTTACATGATGCCTGCAAGTTACGAAGCACCTTTACATCGAGATTACGCTGACCTTTATCTTTGGGTAGGGAATGAAGTTTTGACTAAATACAATAAATTACCAAAAGATTGTCAGAGTTTTTATGAACTTATTGATGGTAATACGAGTGATACTAGCAATAAATCCATCATTCATTTTCAGCAGGTAAAGAATGATTTTCACGATATTAGTCAGTCAATTCGCCGCAGCATAGTTAAACACGCAGCACAAGAGGGATGGGGGAAACGTCGTGTTAATTCTAAGTCTAAAATAGACTCAATTGAAAATACTCCTCCTCCTGAATCTTCCTCCAATTCATCTGTACAAATGGATTTGTTTTAAAGTTACCAAAAATCCTCAGTTTAAAACTAGAAGTTCGAGACTGAGGATACATTTGCTCTAACCGTTGTCATGTTCTAAGTTTCATTGAATCGTGTTAATTGAAAGCAAGTGAAATGGAAGCTATTGCTTCATTGTTTTTGATAATCAAATCTCAATTTAGTTACCATGAATATTCAATCAGTTCAAGAAAGTTTAAATTATCTCATCCTGGTAATTACAGCATTCTCTACCATTGTCATGCTTATTGATTTTATGGTGGGATTAGTGCATTTATGGCATCAAGTCGCTCTTAACGTCGAACATTGTACCACTCACAAAACATCTGAGCAATCAAATATTGAACCTATTGATACCACAAATAGCAATCTCAATGTTGAACAAGAAAATTGTCATCTATGTGCTAATGATAATTCTGTTGTTAATAGTTTTGCAAATCTTGAACATAACAATTGTAATCAATCAACTATTCTTGAGCATGATGATTTAACCAAGATTGAGAACCAGAATCAATCCAGTAATTCTAGCAACTTTGAGCATGATAATGGTAATCAATCGAATATCCATGAGTATGATGATTTAACCACAGTTGAAAACACATTTAGTATTTCTAGCATTTTTGAAAATGACAATGGTAATCAATCAAATGATAGCACTTCTTTACAACCAGAACTTGAACTCAACAATTCAGTTACTATTAACATAGACAAAATTGATTTACGCACAGCCAGAAAAATTGCCAGTGCCATTAAAAAAGTTTCAAAACCCAAATCTGACTTAATTATCAAACAAACAGTCAATGGTAAAAGTGTTCCTTTAGCTTGGTTGCAAGCACAGATTAAAAATCGCTTAGAAATTGCCCCAGAAATTGTCAAACCAATTATTCAAGAATTAGCTCCTACTGCTATTAATAATTCTCAGCATATCCAACATCATCAGGTTGTACAAACAAGTAAACGTCAGCGTCAAATTAGTTAATTGAATCAAGTTATAAGGAGAGGGATATTACATATAAACCTCTCTTTTACAAAGTTTGGAGGTTGGATTACCCTGCTTCTAAAGGCAACAAGTTTTGTATCGTGTTCTAAATCCCCATTGCAAAACTTAATTACGAATTAATTTAATTATTCTTATCAAACAATACCAACTATAGCAGGAGTCACCGAGTCAGGAGTTAAGAGTCTCTTACCGTATGGCTTTTACTGTAGATTCTGTATCTCATTCAAGTGCATACCGCTATAATACTTATGGCTTAAAAGCCCAATTGTTATCACTATGAATTACTCTCCAGAATACATTTTAGTCAAAGATATTCCCACTCTCAAAAGCATTATCAAACCTTTGTTTCATGCCGAAATTTTAGCATTAGATTGTGAAACAACAGGACTCGACCCTTTAACTGACACAATTAGATTAATTCAAATAGCTGCACCTAATTACCCAGTTGTACTAATTGATTTACCAGCTATATCTGTGCGCGATAGCGCAGAACACAATACCAAAAGTAATCAGCTACACTGCACCAGAGGCACTCGCACTGAAACTTATCGTTTGCTCCTCAAAAAACTCTTCTGCAATTCTGCGGTGAAAATCGCTCATAATGCCAAATTTGAATGGCAATTTCTCACCCAAGCCGGACTTCAACCTTCTGGATATTTCTTCGATACTCAACTTGCTTACCAAGTTGTGAATGCGGGAATTAAAACCAGTGCATCTTTAGAAAATGTAGCTCGTAAACTGTTGCGTATACAACTAGATAAAACCTTACAAACTAGCAATTGGCATCAACATCTGACTCCAGAACAATTACAATATGCTGCTACAGATGCTGCTATTTTACTTGACCTTTACCCAATTTTAGTCAAGAAATTAACACAGGCGAAATTGCTGAAAATTGCCCAACTGGAATTTCATTGTCTGCCTGTTGTCGCCCAAATGGAACTCAATGGAATGTTATTTGACTTATCCAGATGGCAAACGCTGGGTGCTTCTTTAGAAGCTGACAAAATAACTGCACTTCAACAGTTAAAACAACTGCGTCTTGCTGGTAAATCTCAACTATCACTGTTACCAGAATTAACGGATACTGTTAATCCTAATTCACCCCCACAAGTATTAGCTGCTCTCCAGGCTATGGGTATTGCCATACAATCAACTAACCAAAAAGATTTAGTCCCTTTGGTTAATCAATATCCTATTATTAAGGCTCTTTTAGACTATCGCCACCTTGCCAAAATTACTGCCACTTTTACTGATAGTTTACCTAAACACATTCACCCCAAAACTGGGAGAATTCACCCCAATTACTATCAACTAGGAGCAAGGTCTGGAAGATTTTCCTGTCGTCACCCACCATTACAAACCATTCCCCGTCATGCGGCAGCTAGAAATTGCTTTATTGCTGCACCTGGCTACCAAATTTTAGCAGCAGATTATTCGCAAATCGAGTTAAGAATAGTCGCGCGTCTCTCTGGTGATGCTAAGATGCGGCAAGCCTACCGTCAAGGTGCTGATTTGCACAAACTCACGGCAGCTTTAGTAACTGGTAAGCGGATCATGGAGGTTACTGAGGAAGACCGCAGACTGGCTAAAGCGATTAATTTTGGACTTATTTACGGTATGGGGGCTGCCAAACTTCGCATTTATGCTGAAACTAAGTATGGTGTGACAATGACACTCGATGAAGCGAAGGCTTTTAGAAAGCGGTTTTTTGATGCTTATTCTGGTGTAACTAAGTGGCACGAAACGATTAAGCAAGCATATTTGCGGGGTGTTAAAGAAAGTCGGACTTTAGCAGGGAGAAGACGGAGATGGGCAGATAAACCAAGGTTGGCTGAAATGCTTAATCATCCTGTGCAGGGGTTAAATGCAGATATTAATAAGTTGGCGATGGTGAAGCTGATTAAGCCGTTAACTAGGACTCATGCAAAGTTGATCTGCATTGTCCATGATGAAATTGTCCTGGAATGTCCAGAGAATGAGGTGGAGCGAGTGAGCCAAATGCTACACAGATGTATGGTTGCTGCGGCTGAAAAGTTTCTTAACCCTGTGCCTGTGGTAGTAGATATTACGGTAGGTGATTCCTGGTAACTACGGGACTTAGACAAGAATTGTCATAAAAATACGTGGTATAGCAGTAGCTATAACGATTAGGACATGGATTCCCACCTATACGGCAATAACAAGTCTATATTTTGTGCTAACCGCCCCGTTGCTATAATTGAGAAACGAGCGCGTCTTCTTGCAAGGTCAGTGGCACTCAGCCCTGAGTTACTGATAAAATAAAATCAACGTGAATTCAGATCAATTGGGCTAGAATTTAATAGCTAAATAGCAGTTTATCTCTTCCAATGAACCCCTACGCTATCCTTAATCAGAACAAATATCAACGTGTTAGTGATGGCATAATCCGACCCTTGCTAGAAAACTGCGAGACTGCCTCACATATCCTTATTTTAGTTTGGCCACAACTTGGAGATTTTGATAGTCTTGAATATGCGTGGTGGTTGCAGCGTGAAGCTAAAAACTTGACAGATAAAAAACTCGCTATTCGTGCGGTGGGAATTGGTAATCTCGCTTCTGGCACAAAATTCTGTGAATATACAGGATTTCCACCGGAAAATTTATTTGTTGAACCGAATGGAGAATTACATCGCCAACTCAATCTTTATTCTGGTCTGAATATTTCTCTCCCTGGGCTTGCTGGGTCTGGGAAAGCTTGGCTAAATCTAATTTTGATGTGTGCAGGGATTGGTAGTCCGGGAACGCTGGCGGAAGTTTTTCGGGGATACAAGGGCGACCGTCAAGCCCCTCAACTCATCGGGGAGGATGAAATCATTCAAGGTACTCCTCTACCTGCCTTCCAAGGCTCGTTTTTCCAATTAGCCGGCGGTAGTGGGTTTCAACGCCCCTTTGAGTTAGCTACTCTGCGGCTACGGAATATGGTGGAAGTTCTCAGAAATTGGCAGACTTATGTACCGAATTCTGCCTACTTAACTCAGCGCGGTGGCACTTTTTTGTTTGATAGCAAAGGTCAGTTACTTTACGAACATCGAGATCCAGGAATTCTCGGCTTTGCTGCTAATATGAGCCAACCCCTATCATTTTTATCCTTAATTGAAAACTGTGCGTAAACTATAGGAATCCGGTTTGATTCTTGTTCATTATACTGAGACTCAATCGTTGATTCGATGGGGTTTACGGTTTACAGCTTGTATGGCTTACGCCACGCTACACCACGCCACGGTATCAAAATTGGGATGGTTTGGTGCTATTCAATATCCCATTACAACACCCAAAATATTAGGAGTTGCCACATTAGTAATAGCGATTCTAATTAATCAATTGGATACAAACTATTTTCATAAAAATGTCAATTAGTGCCGGGGATAAGTTTGAAAAATTGTTATATTTTTAAACTCATCTGCTCACTGCAAAATTACACAACTTATTCCCTTACATCTAAGAATAGCAAAAACTATGGAATGGCTTAATCAACCCCCTACTTGGTCACATTCTGAGCAGCAAATCATCATTACAACTGCACCAAAAACCGATTTTTGGCGGATAACTCACTATGGTTTTATTCGTGATAGTGGACATTTCTACTTTGACCGAGTGAGTACAGATTTTGTTGTTGATGTCAAGATAAAAGGCAAATATCAAGACTTATATGATCAGGCAGGAATTATGATTCGTGCCGATGAAAAACATTGGATTAAAACTGGAATTGAATATGTTGATGGAGTGCAAAATGTGAGTGCTGTCGTCACTCATAACTATTCAGATTGGTCATTTACACCTTTATTAAATCCTCCTCATATTTTTCAGCTACGGGTTGAGCGATGTCAAGAGGCTATTCATATCGCTTATTTAGATGAATATGACCGCTATGTTCCCTTGAGAATGGCTTATTTTCCAGTTCAGCAAGATATTCAAGTCGGAATTATGTGTGCATCACCACAAGGAAATGGGTATGAGGTAATTTTTGAAGATTATCAATTAACAAAAAAAGGTGAAAATTAATGATAGATATTCAAGATTTAGCTAATTCTATCCTCCAAAAACAATCAGAATTATCAGTAGATAAAGCTTTTTTAGTTGCTGTCAGTGGGATTGATGGTTCTGGTAAAGGTTATATTACTGAAAAATTAATAACTGCTTTGAATCAGCGAAATATTCATGCTGTTGCCATTAATTTAGATGCTTGGCATAAGTTACCAAGTGAGCGATTTAATTCTGAACATCCAGGAGAGTATTTTTATCATCATGCTTTTCATTTTGATGATCTATTTCAAAAATTGATACTGCCGTTAAAAAATCAACGAATGATTAATTTAACGACTGTTTTAACTGGAATTACAGGTATACCACAAACCTATAATTATCAATTTGCAAATGTGGATGTAATTGTGCTTGAAGGAATATTTTTGCTGAAGCGATCGCTCCAACATTTCTATGATTTTAAGATTTGGATTGATTGTTCATTTGTCACTGCTTTGGAGAGAGCAATTCAGCGAAACCAAGAAGACATTTCACCAGAACAGATACTTGAGGATTACCAAAAAATTTATTTTCCTGCCCAAAAAGTTCATTTGGCAATTGACAATCCCAAATCAAGTACAGACGTGATCTATATTAATGATTTCAAGTTAGGTGTTCACCATGATCCACCGAATGCCCCTTCCTCAACAATGTAAGGTTGGAAAAATGTCAAGAAGAACCAATTAATTTACCAATCTCATCTGTCAGTCAGCTTATTCAAATAATTCTCGATGCTGATAAGCAAACGGTGAAATATCCTCACTTGACACAGGTTGAGCATAAATAGCCTGATTGCGAATAGCTTGCATTTGTTCTGATTCTCGCTCCATTGCTGGGGTAAATTGCGATCGCTGTTTTAGTAAATCCTCAAACTCAATTTGTCCTGCTCTACCTTGAGCAAAAGCATTCTCAGCACAACGACGCACAGCATTACCAATTTCGGCTGGAGTGCAAATCCTATACTCAGCCAACAGCCTCCGCCATTGCTCATCACTCCAAGGTGAATCATTACCTGAAAAAGCTGAAAAATACTTAGCTAAATGTAAATTGAAAACTTCGTATCTTGCCCCCTCATGGGGTAAATCTACAAAAAAGATATCATCAAAACGACGTACTAATTCCGCAGGTAGCATTTCTAGACGGTTGATAGTGGCAATTGTATAAACAGGTTCTTGGTGTTCCTGCATCCAAGTTAACAATCCCGCAGACAACCGCCGGGCTACACCTCCGTCTGCATTCGAGTCCCAACCAGCAAAACCTTTATCAAAATCATCCCAGTAGAGAACGCAGGGAGCAAGGGATGTTACCAAAGCGATAAATTCCTTTAAAGCTCGGTCAGGATGAGGACTACCCAATAGTACACCCCAATTAGCGGCTAACAGTGGCAAGCCCATTTTCTTGGCTGCTAACTTGGCAGATAAACTTTTACCTGTTCCTGGTGGTCCCCATAACAACATTCCTGTGGGAAACTGCAAATTATATGTTTGTGCTTCTGGTTGTAGCAAACAGGTAATAGTTTCTAACCTTGTTGCCAGTAAATCTAACCCCGCAGATGAAGGGATATCCGGTTGAGCAATGTACTCTAAACCCCGTCCCTTTAATTTGTTAACTTTATGCTCAAGAACTAATTGGGCGATATCCTCAAGTTGATCTGCAAAACCTAAACATTGCTGTAATAGCAAATTTATCTCGCCTCTGGGTAAACCTTGACAGGCACGAATTAGCAATTGCAGTGCTTGGTTTGTTGAATTTGTTTTTGAGTAAGGATAACCATTGGCTAAAGCCGAGGGCGAACAACAATCAAAAAACTGCTGTACAATCATTTCTACCTGCTGTTGGTTTGGCAATGGATTAGACAGTACAGGAATAAAAGGCTGTAATTCTAGAGGTAGTTGAACGTAAGTTTCTAGTAATACCCAGTAATTATCTTGCTGACTCCACAAGGCTTGATGATAAGCATTCAGTAATTGATAGCTAAGTTTTTGACTAATTTGGCTACCATTATTTTCCTGTAACACTCCCTCTAACAAATAAATACCTGGTTGATAGTCTGACAAAAGATACTGAAGAATATCCTTATTGTTACCCCTATTAGTTGACTGTAAGATGTACTGACTTTGATGGTGAATTAATTGTTGTAGTTCACAGTAACCGGGATTCCAGAGAAAGACTGACAAAGATTGCTCTTCACCCCATTGGTAAAACTGCTCTAAAATCTGCATTCTATCAGGTGTCTGATATTCCACAGCCACAATTGCCGTATTTTGGTTAGCTAGGGCAGGCCAGTCTGTCAACTTCATGAATTTGATGTGAATGACTTACTTACCTCTTATAGAACAAAGTCATTACCAATGCCTTAGCCTTATGGACAATTATTACTAACCAATGGGCTATATTTGTTAGCTGAATAACAGCGATATCTATTCCAGTAATAAAACCCTATCACCAAACTTGGCCGCCAGTTTGCGATCATAAGTCAACACCTGAGTATCAGATTGAATTGCTGCTGCCACGAATAAAGTATCGTAGAATGAATGATTTGCCTGGACTGCTAGTTTTAGAGCAACATCTCGAATTTGAGAACTGGAAATCATGACATCAACCAATGCTTCAGCATCTTGCATTGTATCTAATCCCATTTGCAATGGTAATTGTCGAAATTGTATCCATTGCCAAATTACATTGCCCAACTCGGCAAACAACGAATCAGGAACCACAATCTGATCTACACTTTCTAAAGCAGCGAGCGCCTGTTCATACTTGTTCTCTACGTGCAAGAGGGCATAGGCGAAAACCATCGTATCAATTACCATCAAGGTCGTCCTTCTGATTTCCAAGACTGCACCCGAATTTCTGCTTCCATCGGTAATACCTCCGCTCGTTGACGAATACGAGCAAGCACTTCATCCCTTTGCCCATAACGTTTTTGCAACAAATCGCGGACTTCTTGCTCCATCGAAACCCCCTTTTGTGCCGCCAAGCGTTTAATGCGCTCAAGCAACTCATCAGATATATTGCGAATCGTAATTGTTGCCATACGGACTCCTTTGCTAGTGCTGGTCTACTACCAGATCATTACCTAAATGATAGCACTTTGCTGGCATTCGAGTAGTTTAAATGGTTGTGACAGCAAAAATAGATTTTAAATTTCCATCATGAAATTGGAAATAAATGGAGATG
>NZ_VIKX01000232.1 GCF_009711935.1 Dolichospermum sp. UHCC 0259
CCTATCCCTGTTACTTCCTAATTCCTTTTTAGTGGGGGAGTGTGAACAGTTACTTTGGCCTAGCATCAATTATTTTATTGTGGTTAGCATCCTATTTGCGCTTTTTAATGCCCTAGTCCAACCTATGATTAGTACATTGATTTCTCTCAATGCTAGACCACAGGATCAGGGAACTGTATTAGGATTAAACGCATCCTACTTAAGTATTTCTAACGGTATCGGACCAGTAATTGCGGGGATGATAGTTCACCAGTCCCAACCCATGACTTATGGCTATCCTTTATATCTAGCAGGAATTTTCACATTTTTGGTTTTAGCCTTAGCCATAGGTACACGCAAAAGATACAGCACGGCTATTTAAGCATTGAATGATACTATTGACGTAAGCATTCAGCTAAAACCGGATTTTCGGCTTTTTGAAGTAGGGAGACTGACTAATGTTCAGAATGCTGATCAATTCAATTCTTGCTGATAGCTGTTCGCTGACGGCTGAATGCTTACCTATTGACAATATTGACAGTTAGCAGAACTTGTCAATATTGTTACTTTCGTGTAAGATACATTATTGTTTGTAAAATTACCATTTTGCAACAAATTTTCTCAGTTACGAATTCAACATTACCCCAATAAATACACTAGGCGAAAATATGTTGTTTTTTTTCAAGTTAATTGATTACTTGTTAGTCGCAGTTGCGATCACATCAGGTTTGATTATTTATTTTGATTCTAGCAATCAACAATATGTAACTGCTGCCTCCGTTGCTTTAACTATTGCCATTGGTTTATTTCTTCTCAATAGACAATCGGTAGATAATGCGAAAAAGGAATCACAAAAAACTGAGCTTTCCAAAAAAGCTGAACTCTATACATCGCTATTAAGCAATGGTACTACATTGGACTATAATACTGTTTTACCGGCACGAGCCAAAGCTTTAGAATATTCGCAAGAGTTGATTAACGACTATAAAAGCTCTCGAAATCTTGCCAGAACTCTTTACTATGTTTTGCAAATTTCTACCGTTATTCTGTCAGGTGTCACACCAATTTTAGTGTTAGTGGATAAACTAGAAGCAGGACAAAGTTGGTTAAAATGGCTGCCTGTTATTTGCCCAGCAGTTGCTTCTATTGTTGCTAGTATCGTTACTTCATTTCCTTTTGAAAAAAATTGGATGGCTGCTAACAAAGCCGTTGAATTATTAGAAGCTGAACAGGAAAAGTTTGTTTTGGGAATTAGCCCAGCCTATCGTTGTTATGATATTCCAGAAGAGGGTAAACAACAACAAAGAGTTAGTCAGGCTATAGAACTATTTATTAATCAAGTGAATAGTATTCACCTGCAAATAGTTCAACCCAGCAGTGATTCAGAACAGGGAAATCAAGAAAAACAAGATTCACCCCCATCTGAAGAATCAACTCCAGAACAAAAAGTAGCAGCATAGTTTTGGTGTAATCCACAATTTAGGGGCGCAGCATATATTAAGTTCTGGGCGCAAGCCCTGCGCCCCTACGGAATTTCTGCATGATCAAAAATGTCAGGGATAACTGACATTACGGTTTATAGGAAAAAAATAGTTAGAATAGTGTAGACACTCTTTTCCAGGGAGTCAACCTAGTGTGTTAATTTTGACAGGAAAACCAGGGATTTCCTTCATGCAGAAAGTATGATAGAAAAAAGGATACCTGAAAGCTCA
>NZ_VIKX01000233.1 GCF_009711935.1 Dolichospermum sp. UHCC 0259
CCTATCCCTGTTACTTCCTAATTCCTTTTTAGTGGGGGAGTGTGAACAGTTACTTTTCGATTGCTTCCAATAAGTGAGTTTTTCCAGCACCATTAACTCCAGTCAAAACTACAAAATCAGGTATCTCAAGATTTGGAATAGCCCTAATTGATTTATGAGGTCTAACAAAGGAAAGTTTCATATTAGGTAGATTTAGATATTGTAAAATACAATAGATAGTATTATATACTAAAAGAGTATTTTTTATGAAAAACTCTAGCTTTACGCCAAAATCAATAACTTCAGAATATAAAATAAGAGCAAGTAGTAAAGAGTAAATCTTACCCCTCACCACTCACCCTTATCATCTAATCCCCAAACCTACGCCCCTACAGATTCCTTAGCTGCATACAAAACTTCAGCCGAGATATCTTTAAATCCACGTTCACGGGCAAATTTTTCAGTATTTCGCTTCACTTTCCCGCGCACAAAACCAGGAATTTTATTCAATTCTGCTTGTCCATCTTTTGTCCAATTCAAACCAGATTCCGCAGAAATTCCTTTGGTAATTACTTCCTTGGTATCGTGTCCACCAAAGATTTCTAACAGGTGATCTTCCATTCCCAAAGTGAAAGAATTGTAGATTAAATCTGTGATTTGATTTGTACCTTCATAACCCATAAATGGTTTGTAACCAATGGGGAAATTCTGAACGTGAATAGGTGCTGCAATTACACCGCAAGGAATATCCAAACGCTTACCAACGTGACGTTCCATCTGTGTACCAAATATAGCAGAAGGTTCAACGCGAGCGATCGCATCCCCAATTTCACCATGATCATCTGTAATTAATACTTCATCGCAATATTCGCTCACCTGTTCTCTAAACCAGTCAGCATCATACTTGCAATAAGTACCCGCCCACACCACATGAATCCCCATTTCCCGCGCCAGAATCTTCGTTAAAGCCGCTGCATGAGTATTATCACCAAATACCACCGCTTTCTTCCCAGTCAAGTTCTGACAGTCAATAGAACGGGAAAACCAAGCCGCTTGGGATACGTGCAGAGTTTGTTCATTAATGAAGTCTTCGTAATTAACCTCACCACCTTGGGCGTTAATTACCTGCTGAATTTTACGGATACATCTAGCAGTTTCCACCACACCCATCGGCGTAATATCTACGTAAGGAGTCCCGAATTCTTCTTCTAAATATTTAGCTGTAGTTAACCCCAGTTCCCGATAAGGAATTAAGTTAAACCAAGCTTGAGGCATAGTTTTTAACTCGTGAACAGACGCACCTTCAGGAATCACAGTATTTACCTGAATCCCCAAATCAGTCATTAACCGCTTCAATTCAGTCACATCGTGGTTATTGTGGAAACCCAGAGTAGAAACTCCAATAATGTTAACTGAGGGTTTCGCAGTTTTCTCTGTTGGTAATTCCCCCTTTTTGCGGGCTTTCTCAATGTAATATTGGACAATTTGTTGTAAAGTCCGGTCAGCAGCTTGTAATTCGTTGTAGCGGTAATGGTTCACGTCCGCCAGCATTACGTCCCCTTTTGCTTCCAACTGCGCCCTTTCCACAAAGTTGTGTAAGTCCTCTTGCAAAATGCTGGAAGTGCAGGTAGGAGTTAAAACGATTAAATCGGGGTGTTCTTCAGCATCTTTGCGGGTAATGTTGTCCACCACCTTTTCTTGAGAACCTCGCGCTAAAACGTTTCTATCAACGACGCTGGTTGTAACTGGGGTGAAGTTTCTCTCCCGCGATAACATAGAACGCATAACGTTGAAGTAGTCATCACCCAGGGGTGCGTGCATGATGGCATGAACATTTTTAAAAGAACTCGCAATCCGCAAAGTCCCAATGTGAGCAGGTCCTGAATACATCCAGTAAGCCAATTTCATCTTGTGTTCTCCCTTGACAAATCAAATAACTATAAGTGCTTGATTATTAAATCGCTTCTGATTTTCTCAAACCTAACCCCTATAAACAAATAAGGTTTGTTGCGAAGTTATTTGACATGGAAGACGGTAAAACCTAGTTGCTGACTGGGTTATGGCTGCTAATTTAAACAATATTTATGTTGTTTAAGTAAATAAATCTTAATGATTTGCAAAATATTTGTATTAAAATTTCCAAAACTATTTTACCGGGTTTTGTATGGTCCGAGAAATCTCTCTCCGTTAAAATGAATTAAATGATCTGGTTGGTCTGCTACCCAAACTTCTGTTTCCCAAGAAATCTCAGCTAGATACCGAGTCATGTCCTTGCGACTGGGAAAAGCAGTCATAAAAACTAACCCCTTACTACTAGCCTGAAACAGTTTTTTTAGTTCATTGTGTCGTTTTAAATTCACAGGTCCATGACTGGTGACAGCTTCTATTAATATTAGCCAGTCTTGTTGTTGATAATAAACTACAACATCTGGCATTTTACCATGAGGATCTAAATCAATTCCTATTTCTCTAAACTTTTGAGTTTCATTAATAATGAACTTATCCCCAGCATCACCTACATAAAGAACCAAACCTCCTGGTGTAAATCTGGGACAAAAATTTTCTAAAATGTCTTTGATTAAATTATTTTGTCCACCTGATGATAGATAAATTGCTTGTCCATTGGGTAAACTAACGGGAATTGTGGGGATATTTCGAGTTCTATTTTGCAATAAATTCTTGACAGAAATAGTATAATTACGACGAGATTCTTCCCACTGGTCAGAACCATAAGATTGTATCAGCGAAAGTGCTTGTTGCTGAAGTTGATAGCACCATTTAGGACTATTAATTGGTCGGTCGGGTTGATCTGGATTTTCCACAATTAAACCCATTTGTACAAACTGGTGCATTATTTGTCTTTTCACTGTTTCCCGTGTATTTGGTGCATATTGTTTTCCATAAAAATCACGAAACCAATCCATCATTTCTGTAATTCTGCGTTTGGGTGTTGTTGCTTGATCCCAAGAAGTCTCCGGTCGAATATCTGCTAATGCGAGTAAACACAGTGCGGATCTTTCGTTTTGCTGTTCTTTCGGTGCAGAAATTTCTTTAAGAATAGTTAGTGCTTCTTGAATACGTTTACTAGCTTGAATTGTGTTGATTGTTTCAGTCATAATTGATAGATTTTGATGTACAAGTTGATCAAGTTGATCTTGATCAAACGCAGATTCATGAATTTGTATTCCTAGTTTTATTAAATCATTTTTGCAAGGGTATTTAATTTTTCGTAAGTCTGTAGCATTAACTTGTGTGTTACCACTAAACAGGCGAAAGTATTGATCAAATAAAGAACTCGACTCAGTAAAGATTTAGAACTAACACCTAGCCCCCAAAGGGATACGTCACGCAGGCTATCAGGTTCGAGATTATTCCCCCTTTTTTTATCCTGACTCTTTAAGTATTTTAATTATTTTCAACCTTTACCACCTGTAAAGGTAACACCTTGAATGAAGTAGCGGTTAAAGAAAGCATAAATAGCTAAACCGGGTAGAGTAAACACCATTGAAGCCGCCATAATGTAGTTCCAATAGCTGATATATTGACCTTTAAATGTATTTAGTCCCAAAGGTAAAGTAAACATTTCTGGGTCAAATAGAATCACTACAGGAAGCAAAAAATTATTCCAACTACCCATAAATACAAATATCGCTTGTGCGGCTAATGCTGGTTTAGCTAGGGGTAAAACTATGTAGCGAAAAATTCCCCAGGTATTTAAACCATCTAATTGTCCAGCTTCTTCTAATTCTCTAGGGAAATTTACAAAAAACTGCCGCATCATAAAAATAAAAGTAGCATTAACCATACTGGGAACAATCATCCCTGGGTATGAATTTAGCCAACCGATGGCTTTTAAAATTAAAAATGTGGGAATTAGGGTAATTTGCGCCGGTACTACTAACACTGCCAAAATCAGGAAAAACCAGAAATTTTTACCCTGAAAACGCAATCTGGCAAGGGCATAACCTGCCATTGAGTTAAATAGCAAGTTTAAAATCGTGACAGTAACGCCAATAATGAGACTATTAAATAACCACCGCCAAAATAGAGGTTCTTGGAGAAATATTTGTTTGTAATTATCGAGAGTAAAATGTTTGGGAATGAAATTAAACTCACCATTAATAATTTCTGATAGGGGCTTAAATGACGCGGAAAATGCCCAGAGAAAAGGAATTACAGTAATAATTCCATAAAGTGTAAGAAATATATATAACAGAACTTTGAACCAGGAAATATAAAAGAATTTATTCAAATTTTATAACCTCCAAAAAATTGCCTCTGAATTAATGTGAGGATAATAATTACAGATGCTAGTAAAAAAGCAATTGCTGCACCATATCCCATTTGTAAATTCCGAAATACGGTTTGATAAATTAGCAGCACTAAAGTGAGAGTTGCGTTATTTGGTCCACCAGTCCCTCCAGAAAATATATAAGATTGATCAAATAATTGAAAAGTCCCAATTATTCCCATAGCTGTGACAAAAAAAGTCACAGGTTGCAATAAGGGCAAAGTAATATAAATAAATTGTTCCCAACTATTAGCCCCGTCAAGTTCTGCTGCTTCATAAATAGTTTGGGGAATATCCTGTAAAGCTGCTAAATAAATCACCATAAAAAATGGGGCTGTTGACCAAATATTCATGATCATAATCCCTTTGAGGGCAACAGATGGATCTCCCAGCCAATTATAAATAGGCAATTTTAGAAAGGCTAAAAAATTATTTAGGAGTCCATTAGTGTTATAAATCCACATAAAAATTAGTGTCAAAACTGCTGAAGATGTAACTGTTGGTAAAAAGTAAAGAATCCGCCACCAATTTTTCCCCCGAATGCCAGAATTGAGTGTTACAGCTAAACCTAAAGCTAAAATGGTTTGAGTAGGAACAACAACGGCTACATGTTCTGCGGTATTTTTTAAAGCAATTCCTACTCTTTCATCTGTTAGCAATCTTTGGAAATTACCCAAACCTAAAAAGTGGTAATTAATCCCTCCTAACATTTGTACTTTGTGTAAGGAAAGAAATACAGCATAGAGAATAGGCAAAATTACAAATGTTCCTAAAACTAAAATACTGGGAGTTATAAATAAATAAGCTGTAAAATTTTCTCTGATTTTTCTGTTGATAGTAAACACTACATATCTACCTGAATTTGCTGGTTTGCTGTGGTTTGCGCTTTTAACATTGCCTGTTTTAATGGTTGTTGTCCTAGCAAAACACTAATAAACTGGTTATCAAAATTGTTGATAATTGCAGCGGGGTTTTTACCTATTTGCCAGGGTGTAGCATAATCAACTCCTGCAACTAATGATGATCTGAGAGGATCTTGATCATAACCTAACTCTTGTGCCACTGATTTACGGGCTGGTAATGCAAATCCTTTACTTGTCCATTTTTTCATGCCTTCTTTACCTGTTAGATAGGAAATGAGTTTCCAAGCTTCAACTTTATGCTGTGTTTGTTTATTCATGACATAAGCAACAGTAAAAACCATTGTAGATTTATAATTATTAATTTTCGGTATTTCTGCTGTGGCAAATTCTAGTTTAGGAAAGGTTTCTTGCAAATAGGGAATTGCCCAATTACCCTCAATCACCATTGCTACTTTATTTTGTCCAAACATTTCACTACCGGAATTTGTGCCAACATCAGATTTTTGGGCGGAAGTTCTGTCTTTTTGATATTGGTTAATTACTAATTCTAAACCTTGCAAACCTGGATCGTTGGCAAAGGTAGCATAACCATTTTTATCAACAATTTCTCCTCCAAAAGCTGTGATTTTGTATGCTTGACGGGCTAATTCGGGAATTTCACCAAAGCCATATTTATTGAGTTTGCCTGTTAATTGTTTTGCATAGGTGCGGAGTTGTTCCCAGGTGGTTGGCGGACTTGTTAAACCAACTTGATTAAATGCTTGTTTGTTATAAAATAGGGCGAGGGTGGAATAGTCTTTAGGTAAACCATAAATATGATTTTGATATTTAAAATTCTTGAGTAGGTTCGGTTCTATATCTGTGAGGTCAAATTTGGGGTTAATGTATTTATCAAGGGGTTCTAGGACATTCTGACCCATTAAAAAAGGAGCTTCTAAAGCGTCGAGATAAAATACATCTGGTGCGGCTTCTCCTACTAAGCGGGTTTTCATCACATCCATATATTGATCAGAAATCGCTTCATATTTGACCTTTATCTGTGGATGCTGTATTTCAAAGTCTCGAATTACCTGTTTTAAAAGTTTTTGTTCTAGGGGATTACCTGTCCAACCACTGAGTTTTACGGTAATGTCTGGGGATGGTTTTGGTAATAGCAAATTGTGACAACTAATAATAGCGATCGCTATTGTTATTACCAATCCTAAAAAGTTAAATAATCTCTTTTTGATCACAATTTAATGGAGATTAATTCAGAATTGATGTATTTACTAATTTATTGCCACTGCTTCTATAGATCATCTCTCTAGAGAGTGGGTTTAATATAATAACAATTTTATGTGAGGCTGCATATCATAACGTACTCTTCGGGAAGCAAGCTACATCTGCGTTTATTTGCGGTCAATTTTCTTTGCCATTTTATTTTATGCAGCTTCATTTTAATTTTGTATTCCTAGTATCATAAGTGATCAAAGAAAATTAATAACATAATTCTTTTCAAATTTTCTGACAATTTTTTTAACTCTCATATTACCATGTTTAGCGTAAGATTACTAAGGTTAAAAAAAGTTCAAGGCGGTGAAAACCTCATGATTCCTTTATATCTCAGCACCGAAGTGACTGAGTTTTGCGCTTAGTACGTATTCTTGTAAATACCTTTAAAATACCCTATCGTTTATCAATATGTCAGTCTCTATCACTATTTCTCAACTTGTTGAAGTTCTTATCGCTGAACCTGTGAATGTATCTTTATCTAGTTTAGCTCAATTGGGCATTGGTATACAAACAGATACCCGTATCTTGCAATCTGGTGAAGTCTTTTTGGCTTTACGAGGAGAAAAGTTTGATGGACATGATTTTGTGCCGACAGCGATCGCTCAAGGGGCTATAGTTGCCATAGTAGATCATGCTTACGAAAATCCTGGTTTTCCGGTTCTGCGAGTTAAAGATACTTTAAAGGCATATCAACAAATTGCTAAATGGTGGCGTGAAAGTTTCTCTATTCCTGTCATTGGTATCACCGGTTCAGTCGGGAAAACCACAACCAAAGAATTAATTGCCGCAGTTTTAGCCACCAAAGGCAAAGTTCATAAAACCTACGGGAATTTTAATAATGAAATAGGTGTCCCCAAAACTCTGTTAGAAATGGGTAGGGAAAATGATTTTGCTGTCATCGAAATGGCAATGCGAGGCAAGGGACAAATTGCCGAATTGACAGAAATTGCTATCCCGACAATTGGGGTAATTACTAATGTAGGCACAGCACATATTGAGTTACTTGGTTCAGAAGTATCAATTGCTGAAGCTAAGTGTGAATTATTAGCAACCATGCCAAATGATAGTATTGCTATTCTCAATCATGATAATCCCTTATTAATGGAAACAGCAGCGAAGTTTTGGCAGGGTAAAGTTATCAGTTATGGTTTTTCTGGTGGCGATATTCAAGGAAAATTAATTGATAATGAAATTATAGAAGTTGCCGAAATGCGTCTACCTTTACCTTTACCTGGTCGTCATAATGCTAACAATTTTTTAGCAGCCTTAGCAGTAGCCAAGGTATTAGAAATTGATTGGCAATTATTACAATCTGGCATCATGGTAAATATGCCCACAGGTAGAAGTCAACGCTTCACTTTAGCTAATGATGTGGTGATTTTAGATGAAACCTATAATGCTGCCCCAGAAGCCATGTTAGCCGCTTTGCAGTTGTTAGCAGACACACCCGGAAAGCGGAAAATTGCCGTTTTAGGGGCAATGAAAGAACTAGGAGAAAGATCCCCAGAACTTCATCAAAAGGTGGGAGAAATGGTCAAAAATTTGCATCTTGATGGGTTATTAGTATTAGTTGATGGTCAAGATGCGGAAATTATTGCTAATAGTGCCGATAATATATCTTGCGAATGTTTCACTACCCATGCTGACTTGGTAACAAGATTAAAAACATTTATGCAAACAGGCGATCGCTTATTATTCAAAGCAGCACATTCCGTAGGATTAGATCGAGTTGTCAACCAATTACGGGCAGAATTCACCAATTAAAAAGAGTTGAAGATTGAATTTTCATCTATTGTCTATGTGCTATAGTTTAGACAAAACAAACTTAATTAAGTCGGTATTTTCTCAGAAATATCATCCACAAGAAAATCACGTCTTTTGTAGAGATGTTGCATGAAACATCTCTATCATCTAGCAAAAAACAATCTAAAAAGTCGTTTGACGAATGAAAATTAACCGTTAATTGTTATCAATAGCTAGACAAAAATATTTCAATAAAGTCTTATCTATTGAGATCAAAGCCTTGAATGTATGGATTATTTCTGGAAGAATCAAAAGTAAGGTTAGTCAATATCAAGTCTAATCTCATTTGTTTGATATCAAGACGATATATAAAGGAGGAATTATCATGGCTAATATCCAAATATCCCCACTACTTCCTGTAGGTTATGATTTATTTAATGATGCTGCTAGTTTTCTCAATGAACTAGCTACCGATGAAGTACAAAATGTTATCGGTGGTGGTCATTATAGTTGTCATTACCATCACAAACATCACAAACATCACTATAAATCTCACAGTGAATCTTACAGCGGTGGTTATAACAAGTCATACTGGGATTAAAAAATAGCTGTTAATTAACAGCTACTAACAATAGTCAGAATAGGGATAAAAATTACTATTCTGACTATTTATAAAAAATCCAAAGATCACGTTTAGGGTACTTTTGAAATTCTAACTTTTGCTGTAATTACTTACCAAAAGAAAATAATTGTAGAGAATTTCTCCGCCAGATAATTACCAAAAGATTAGTTAATAAACAGGTAATTGCTAAGGATAACAGGATGTAAGTTGGTGGCATAACCACACCAATCATAAACCAAGTATAAACGTGCAACAGCATGATACTTGCAAAGAGACAAGCGAATCCGACGGATATCCATACCTGACCCATAGGACGATTTAAGAAGGTGAGGACAATTGTTAATAAGGTTGTCAGGATATTAGCTGGAACAAGAAAGGCACAAATGCCTACGCAGTTATTGCGGGAAAATTCGATTAAGGTATTGAAATCTAACATTAATTTTTGGGGATAATTGTAGTAGGTTCTTGTTATTAAGTTTTATTATAAAAAATATAATTGCTAAATTTATATTACCTTAAAAGTGAGTGATCACGCCATTTATGTAACAATTTTTAAAGAATTAGCCTTGGTAACTAAATTTATTAATGAGAGAGACGCTGTAAGAAACGTCTCTACAAGGTTTCCCCGATAAAAAACTGGGATTAACCCATTAAAATCACAGTATCAATCACGTGAATCACGCCATTATCAGCATCAATATCTGCTGCCAAAACTGTGGCATTTTTCACCTCAAAACCATCTTCACAATTAATTTTAATCGGAGAACCTTCCACAGAAGTGACTGTACCCAGTTTCGCCAAATCAGCCTTTGTTAACTTGCCAGGCACAACATGATAGGTGAGAATGCGTGCTAATTGGGGAATATTTTGTAATAAAGTTGTAATTGTGCCAGGGGGTAATTTAGCAAAAGCATCATCAGTTGGTGCAAACACGGTGAATGGCCCAGGACTTTTTAGTGTTTCTACTAAACCAGCAGCTTGCACAGCCGCCACTAAAGTTTTAAACCCATCATTACTAACTGCAATATCAACAATATCAGCCATTGACTTTACCTCATATCTACCAAAGGTTCTAAAAAATAGTAAATCATGTTTAAGTTTTATTATAAAAATTCTGGTAAAATATTATCTGATGATTTTACTAATATTTTTCTATACATAAAATGAGTAACCGCACTTATGCCATATTGGGAACTGGCGCATTAGGTGGATTTTATGGCGCAAAACTCCAAAAATCCGGCTTAGAAGTTCACTATTTACTCAAAAGTGATTACCAACAGGTAAGGGAAAACGGTCTAATTATTGAGTCTAAAGACGGTAACTTTACCCTTTCCCAAGTTAATGCTTATAACAATGTAGACAAGATGCCACAATGTGATGTGGTCATAATATCACTAAAAACAACCCAAAATCAACTTTTACCCAATTTATTACCACCAATAGTTAAAGATGACGGGGTAGTATTGGTATTACAAAATGGACTGGATATAGAGGCAGAAGTTGCAGAAATTGTCAATAATGCCAGTATTATTGGGGGTTTATGTTTTCTTTGTTCTAATAAAGTTGCACCAGGACATATTCATCATTTAGATTATGGACAAATTACTTTAGGTGAATATAAATCTAATTATCAATCAACCGGCATTACTCAAAAAATGCGGGAAGTTACCACAGATTTTGAAAATGCAGGTATATCTATAGAACTATTAGAAGATTTACTATTAGGACGTTGGAAAAAGTTAGTCTGGAATATTCCCTATAATGGCTTATCTGTAATTCTTGATGGCAGAACAGATGAATTAATGACGGATATTCACACTCGTCAATTAGTAGAAAGTTTGATGTGGGAAGTAGTAGCAGGGGCAAAAAGTACCGGGAGAATAATTCCTGAAAGTTTTATTCAAATAATGTTGGATTATACCATGAAAATGAAACCCTACCGCACTAGCATGAAAATTGATTTTGATGAAAAACGCCCTTTGGAAATAGAAGCAATTTTTGGTAATCCATTAAGGAAAGCGGCAGCAGCGGGGGTAAATTTGCAGCAAATTCGTTGTTTATATCAACAATTGAAGTTTTTAGATATGAGAAGTAGAAGTTAGAAAAAATTAGGAATAATACAGCAGATGGCAGATTAATGAGGTACAGGATCTAAATTCAAAGTCAGACATTTTACCGTGTTTGCTAGACTCAAAATATGTAGTATAATATAGCACTGATATCAAGGCTTTGATCTTAGAGGGTGTTTGAACAAGTCCCTCATGGTGTATCAAATATTTTTAGATCCCCCTAAATCCCCCGATAAATTGGGGGACTTTGACTCTAGTTCCCCCCTTGCTAAAGGGGGTTAGGGGGGATCTGTAAGTGCCTAAAATCACAAACTAAAACTTTTCAAACAACCTCTTAAAGAAGGGTGATTTGGCTGTGTTCTTTGATGCTGAAAAATTAGCAGGTAAGTCGATATAATTAATCAGAATGCTTGTAGCCGTTATAGTTGTCAAAATTATAGATTGAAATATAAGGTGAATGAATTAAAATTATTGCTATGCTAAACCGAATCAAAGACTTAACAACAAATATATCACCCCGCTTAGTCGAAATCCGTCGCCATATTCACGCACATCCAGAACTTAGTGGCAAAGAATATCAAACCGCTGCTTTTGTTGCAGGTGTGTTATCTGCCAATGGCTTGCACGTAGAAGAAGGTATAGGTAAAACAGGTGTCATTGGTGAATTACAAGGAACTCAACCTAGTGATAGGATTTTAGCAATTCGCACTGATATGGATGCCTTGCCCATTCAAGAGCGCACAAATTTAGAATATGCTTCTCGAATTGAAGGAGTCATGCACGCTTGTGGACATGATATTCATACTACGGTAGGTTTGGGGACAGCGATGGTACTTTCCCAAATTGCCCCTGAATTGGGTGGAAAGGTGCGGTTTTTATTTCAACCCGCTGAGGAAATTGCCCAAGGTGCAAATTGGATGGTAAAAGATGGAGTGATGAATAATGTCGCGGCTATTTTAGGGTTGCACGTTTTTCCTTCCATTCCTGCGGGTTCAGTAGGTATTCGCTATGGTGCGTTAACAGCCGCAGCAGATAATTTAGAAATTATTATTATTGGTGAATCTGGACATGGTGCGCGACCCCATGAAGCCATAGATGCAATTTGGATTGCAGCGCAAGTGATTACATCATTGCAACAAGCTATTAGTCGGACTCAAAATCCTTTGCGTCCCGTAGTGTTGAGTATTGGACAAATTAATGGGGGAAGAGCGCCAAATGTGATTGCTGATAAAGTACAATTATTGGGAACAGTGCGATCGCTTCACCCAGAAACCCGCGACAAACTACCACAGTGGATTAAAAATATAGTTGCTAATGTTTGTAATTCTTACAATGCAAAATATCAAGTTAACTATCATCGAGGTGTCCCCAGTGTCCAAAATGATAATGCTCTAACACAATTATTACAATCATCAGCGGAAGAAGCTTGGACTAATAATTGTGTGCAAATTTTACCAGAACCATCTTTAGGTGCAGAAGATTTTTCTGTTTATTTAGAACACGCCCCTGGTTCAATGTTTCGTTTAGGTGTAGGCTATGAAGAGAGAACAATTAATCATCCCCTGCATCATCCCCAATTTGAAGTTGATGAATCTGCTATTATTACGGGAGTAGTCACATTAGCCTATGCAGCTTATAAATATTGGCTAAATTCAGAACTATGATTTGGGTGATTTATTTGATTTCGATGATTAATTAGTCGGAACAATCATAAAAATCAAAATAATCACAGTTCAGATTCTTTAAATAAAGTTAAGAAAAATACATTGTCAATCATGCCACCAATCGAAACTATAGATTCAAACTCATCAGAACAAAGCACAAATAATTGGTATTTAGTCAGTGTTCGTTCTAAAAAAAGAGAAGTATTTTTGAAATATCTGAATTTAGCTATTAGCCAAAATCAATTACAAGATTTGGTGACAGAAATAAAAAGTCCCCAAGATGCAGTTTATCAAGATATTGTTTTATTAAAAATTAGCAATTTCAGAACTGCTTATATACAACTTCAAAAAATCGAATGTTTCCAAAATATTGAACGGAAACCTTTAGCATTACCACAAGTAAATAGAATGTTGGGTATTGGGTGAAGTTTGCTATAAATAGCTGATTACCTATTTATGAAAAAATGCTCTATAACCGCCAACAAACCAAATTAATTATCATTTCTACACTCATCGTTATAGCGATGGGTTTTTTCTTTAAATACTATCCAGGAATAGGACATGAATGGTTAAATAATTATGGTGCAGCGATATTTTATGAAATATTTTGGTGTTTATTTGCTTTTGGGTTGTTCAGAAGTAAAAAAGCAGTTATGCAAATTCCTATATGGGTTTTTATCCTTACCTGCGTTGTCGAATTTTTACAACTTTGGCATCCACCATTATTAGAAGCAATTCGTGCTACCTTAATAGGTAAGTTAGTGTTGGGAACTACTTTCGCTTGGTGGGATTTTCCCCATTATCTTTTAGGTTCTATTTTGGGTTGGTTGTGGATAGAAAAACTCTGGAGAATAGATAATGCAAAAAAGAGTAAAAGTTAAACCAAACTCAAAACAGCAAAAGATTGAAGAATTAGCAGATGGTAGTTTAACTGTACATCTCAAATCACCACCTGTAGATGGTAAAGCTAATGAAGAGTTAATTAAACTATTAGCTAAAAAATTTGATGTTTCTAAATCATCTATCACAATTAAATCTGGGACAACATCTCGACAAAAAGTAATTGAAATTGATGGAATTTAGGGACTGGGGACTGGGGACTGGGGACTGGGGACTGGGGACTGGGTAATAGTTTTTATAATTACCAATTACCAATTACCAATTACCAATTACCAATTACCAATTACCAATCACCAATTATTAACCTAATTCTGATGGATTGGAAATAACACCATGTCCTGTAACTAAAGGTAAACTATTAATGGTGTAGCGCTGTTCAGGAACTGGATAACCAGCTTGTCCAAAAGTTTCACAAATAGCTTTGTTAGTGTCGAAATAGACTTGCCAATAGTGAGCATTATTGCAATAAGGACGGACTGCTAGTACGGGACCTGCTAAATTAAAGGTGAGAATTTCTACATCTGGTGCTGGTTCAGAAATTACATTAGGGATTTGGCTAATTTTAGCTTTTAAAAGAGCGATCGCCTGATTATGATCTACATCATGGGCTAATTGTGCCAACAAATCAACCCGGCGATAGGGATTAGTGGAATAATTCTGAATATTATCAGAAAATATTTTGTTATTGGCCACAATTGTCATCACGTTATCAAGCGTATTGATTGAAGTTACAAATAGTCCAATTTCAGCAACAGTTCCAGTTACTTCTCCAGCGGAGATAAAATCACCAACTTTAAAAGGTTGAAAAACAATTAAAAATGCACCTGCGGCAAAGTTTGCCAGCAGTCCTCCCCATGCTGCACCAATAGCAATACCAACCGCAGCCAGCAATGCAGCAAAGGAGGTAGTTTCCACACCAAAAAAGCCAAGAATTGCTACAACCAGAACAATTCTCAATGTAATAGAAATGATATTTAACAGATAGTGAATTAGCGTTGGTTCAATGTGTTGGCTTGTAAAACCGCGTTTTAATAGCCTTATACTAAATTGAATTAACTTTTGAGCAACTAACCAAAGAAGAATTGCACCAACAACTTTAAATCCAAAAGTAGTTAACAATTCGATAACTACTGCGCCAATCTTTTGAAAATCCATAAATTATTTTGTTTGTGTATTTTTAACACAATCACAATACAACTAATTTAAAGAAAAATGCGGATAAATAATTTTTTTTAATTTTTAGTTACATCAATCCTAAATTATGTTGATAAAGGTGATCTCTTGGATAAATGTAGAAAAATTAAACATTCCATTTGGCACAATTGCTAGGTATGATATTTTATCGAACAGAATTCACCGAGTCAGGAGTCAGAATGAATTCTGTGCGAGTGGCGAATGAATAACCAGGTTTAAGACCCCACCAAATCTAGGATTTGGTCGTTTTCAATCAGTTGCGAGTCCCAATCCCCGACTGATTGATTCTGATTCGGTGAATTCTGACTCAGTGAATTCTTTTTCAACTGCAAACATTTACTCAGCAAAACCTGACTATGACTCAAAACTACCGCATTACTTTACTTCCTGGCGATGGCATTGGTACTGAAATTATGTCCGTAGCGGTGGACGTGCTAAAAGTCGTAGGGAAACGATTTGATCTTAGCTTTGAATTTTCCACAGCCTTAATTGGTGGCGCTGCTATTGACGAAACCGGCGAACCGTTACCTGCTGTCACCTTAGATATGTGCCGCGATAGCGATTCCGTCCTCCTGGCTGCTATTGGTGGTTATAAATGGGATTCTCTGCCCTCCAATTTACGTCCAGAAGCGGGTTTATTAGGACTACGGGCGGGTTTACAACTATTTGCTAATTTACGCCCTGCAAAAATTCTTCCCCAATTAATTGACGCTTCTACCTTGAAACGGGAAGTCGTGGAAGGTGTAGATATCATGGTGGTGCGGGAACTCACCGGGGGAATTTATTTTGGTAAACCCAAAGGCATTTTTACTACCGAAACCGGAGAAAAACGCGGTGTAAATACGATGGTTTACACAGAATCGGAAATTGAACGGATTGGGCGTGTAGCCTTTGAAACGGCGCGGAAACGGGGTGGTAAACTTTGTTCTGTGGATAAAGCCAATGTGTTAGAAGTATCTCAATTGTGGAGAGAACGAATCACTCAACTTTCCTTAGAGTATACTGATGTGGAATTATCTCATTTATATGTGGATAACGCTGCCATGCAATTAGTTCGCGCTCCCAAACAATTTGATACAATTGTTACAGGAAACCTATTTGGGGACATTCTCTCCGATGCGGCGGCGATGTTAACTGGTAGTATAGGAATGTTACCTTCTGCCAGTTTGGGTGCTGATGGTCCAGGTGTCTATGAACCAGTTCACGGTTCAGCCCCAGATATTGCTGGACTTGATAAAGCCAACCCTCTAGCACAGGTTTTAAGTGCCGCCATGATGTTGCGTTATGCTTTAAACCAACCAGAAGCAGCAGACTTAATTGAAAACAGTGTGTTACAAGTTTTACAACAAGGTTATCGCACAGGAGATATTATGTCCCCAGGAATGAAACTAGTCGGTTGTCAAGCTATGGGCGCAGCACTCATGGAAATTCTGGAATTAAAATCACGTTAAAGTATAAATCTGGAAATTTTAGCATTTATTGTTAAAACTTTCAGATAAACTAAGAGCAAATCTATAACTTACATAAAAGCAAATAGTGTACGCTTTACAACAAGAACAAGCAAATTTTACCTCACAAAAAAAGCACCCGTCTTTGATTGATCCTACTGTAATTAGATCCGCTAGTCATATCTACTATACCTACTGTGAAGTTCATCCAGAAATAGTAGGAAAAGCTACAGGGGTAGCAATTAGTCGGGTAACTCATCGGGGTAAAGTGATTTTTACTCATTACCCAGTGCTGTTACCGCAGGAATGCTTTGTCCCGTTAAATCAAATTGAGTCTTATATGTATTAGTCAACTCACAACTGACAAATAACAATATGGACATTTTGATTTATATTCCAGCCAGTATCATTGTCTTTGTCTTAGGGACATCTCTCGGTAGTTTTATTAATGTTGTAGTTTATCGGCTACCGGCTGGGTTATCAGTGCTGTGGCCACCTTCTCGCTGTCCCAAGTGCTTAAATAGGTTAAAAGCCTATGATAATGTCCCAGTTTTTGGTTGGTTGTGGTTAAAAGGGCGGTGTCGTTATTGCCAAACTCAGATTTCTCGCCGTTATCCAATAATAGAGGCGTTAACAGGGATAATATTTTTAATAGTATTTTGGGTTTTTCAATTTTCAATTTTTACCCTGGGATATTGGGCTTTTTGTAGTTGGTTATTGGCTCTATCTCTCATAGATTTAGATACAATGACCCTACCCAACCCCTTAACTAAATCGGGTTTAATTTTAGGAATAGTCTTTCAAATGGCTATTGGTTGGTTATCAGAACCGACTACAGTGGGATTAGCAAAACACTTAATGACAGGAATAGCCGGTGCTGTTCTAGGTTTATGGTTGTTTGATGCGATCGCCCTTTTAGGTTCTATGGCTTTTGGCAAAACCGTCATGGGTGCAGGTGACGCTAAATTAGCTGCTATGATGGGAGCATGGTTAGGTTGGCGTTATTTACTCCTAGCGGGTTTTATCTCCTGTATTTTGGGAGTATTCATCGGTGGGGGCGCAATTATCCTCTCCCGTCACCAAATGGGACAAAAAATGCCTTTTGGACCCTTCCTAGCTTTAGGTGCAGTCATCACTGTTTTTTGTGGTGAAAGTATTTTGTCCCACTATATGAGATTATTTTTGCCTGGACTTTAACATCATTTTTTAAATCTTTTTTTCATCTTTATGGTTTTATCAACCCAAACCTGTATTCCCCCTGACTGTAGCTGCTATTACCCCATTGAGATTTGAGATGTTGGTAATATGTCTAAACTATGATTTTTATGATTTTTGTGATTTTTATGATTAACTAATCATCCACATAAAAACAATCTCATAAATCAAATCAATCATCCCAATCAAAACAGTCACATAAATCATAGTTCAGACATTTAATCACCCAAATCATAGTTCTGATTTTGACCTAATACCTAATTACATAAGATAAAAATGGCAAACAACGAAGAATCACGCGGTTTAAAGTCTCTATTTGATTGGTTCGCAAATCGGCGGAAATCGGGCAGCACCAACTCAGAACGCCAAGAGCGGGAAATTGCCGATGGTTTATGGCATAAATGCCCTAAGTGTGGTGTTCTTAGCTATACAAAAGATTTAAGAGCTAATCAAATGGTTTGCGTTGATTGTGGTCATCATAATCGGGTTGATAGTGATGAACGGATTCGCCAATTAATTGATGCTAATACGTGGAAACCATTAGATGAACATTTACGTCCTACTGATCCCTTGCAATTCCGCGATCGCAAACCCTATAGTGATAGATTGAAAGAAACACAAGAAAAACTAGGACTGGTAGATGCAGTCAAAACTGGATTAGGTCAAATTAACACCTTACCCATAGCACTAGGAGTCATGGACTTCCGCTTCATGGGTGGAAGCATGGGTTCTGTCGTCGGTGAAAAACTCACCCGCATGATTGAACAAGCCACCCAACGCCGTTATCCTGTTGTGATTATTTGCACATCTGGTGGTGCGAGAATGCAGGAAGGAATGCTGTCTTTAATGCAAATGGCCAAAATCTCCGCCGCCCTCCAACGTCACCGAGACTCCAAACTATTATATATTCCCATTTTAACCAACCCCACTACCGGAGGTGTTACCGCCAGTTTCGCCATGTTGGGTGATCTCATCATCGCCGAACCCAAAGCAACAATTGGTTTTGCCGGTAGACGGGTAATTGAACAAACCCTCAGAGAAAAACTACCCGAAGATTTCCAAACCGCCGAAGACTTACTTAAACACGGATTTGTTGATGATATCGTCCCCCGGACACAATTAAAAACTACCTTGGCACAACTAATTGCCCTTCATCAACCACTCCCCACAACAACACCAAACATGGTTTTGTGGGAAACAATGAAATTGAGTTCCGCTACTGTTGAGTAGGGGAGTAGGGGGAGTAGGGGGAGTAGCACTTTCCAACCCGGTAAGGCTACCCAAGCTT